>JAIYAG010000157.1 GCA_027489195.1 Burkholderiales bacterium
GGCGTCGTGCTCCTCGTCCACGGGCTGTCCGACTCGCCGTACTCGATGCGGGGCCTCGCGCAGTCGCTGCACCGGGCGGGGCTGACCGTGTACGGGCTGCGGCTGCCCGGGCACGGCACCCTGCCTTCCGGCCTCGACGCCACCGACTGGAAGGACTGGCTCGCCGCCGTGTCGCTGACGGTGCGCCAGATCCGCGAGACCCATCCCCAGGCACCGTTCTTCTACGGCGGCTACTCGACCGGCGCCACGCTCGGGCTCAAGTACGCCGCCGACGCGGTCGCCGCCCAGCGCCTCGACCTGCTGCCCGCGCGGATGTTCCTGCTGTCGCCCGCGCTCGGCGTCTCGCCGTTCGCGCCGCTGGCGAACGTGCAGCGGCTGATCAGCCGATGGGGCCTGGCGCCCAAGGCCCGCTGGGGCAACGTCGGCGTGGAGATCGACCCGCACAAGTACGAATCCTTCGCCAAGAACGCGGGCGCGCAGATCGCCGCGCTGATCGGCGCGCTGAACAAGGACCTGGCCCGCATGGCCGAGGACGGCTCGATCGGCCGCATGCCGCCGGTGACCGGCTTCCAGTCGGTGGTCGACGCGACGGTCAGCACGCCCGACCTCGCCGGGCGCTTCTACGGCCTGATGCGCGGCGGCACCAGCACGCTGGTGCTCTACGACGTCAACCGACGCGCCGGGCTCGAGCCGCTGCTGTCGTTCTCGCCGCGGGCGGTGATCGCCGCCTTCGAGAAGGCGCCGCGCCGCGACTACCGCCTGGTGGTGCTGACCAATGCGGGCGGCACCCCGACGCTGCGCGAGCTCGCGCTGGCGCCGAACGAGACCGTCCCGGCCGAACGGGCGCTGTCGCTCGCCTGGCCGGCCGACATCTACTCGCTGTCGCACGTGGCGCTGCCGTTCCCGCCCGACGATCCGGTCTACGGACTGGCGCCGGGGCCCCGGGACGACGGGCTGCCCTCGCTCGGTGCGATGGCGATGCGCGGCGAACGCGGGGCGCTCGCGATCGGCGCGGCCGACCAGCTGCGGCTGCGCGCGAACCCGTTCTTCGACGATCTGCTGGAGCGGGTGCTGGCCGACGTGAGCACGGTGCTCGCGCGGCGCTGACGGCGCGGCGTCGCCGGGAGGCCACATCCGGTCCTGAAATTGTCGACAGATCGTCAACTTCGTGTCGACTGCCAACTCTGTCTCGTTTCCGTTCCCACGCCGGTCCGACACTCCCCCCCTGGAGCGGCCGTCCCGAAGACCGGGCTCGACCCGGCGACCGGCTCCACGAATCGGGTGTCGGAGGCGTCGGTGAAGAAGCGGGTGGCGGTGGAGGATTTCCTGGACGTGCCCCTGGGCTCGGGGCGATCGTTCTCGTTCGGCGAGGGGCAGGCCGGATGGAGCCGTCGCAAGCCCCGCCGCGCTCTGCGGCGCGCCCTTGCGGTCGCCGCGGCAGCGTTGTGCCTGGGCCCGCTGGGCCTCGCGGACGCCGGCATCGAGCCGGGCCAGACGGTGCCGGTGGCGCTGCCGAACGACTGAGCAGCGGCCTCGGCGTGGCGTCCCGCTGACTGGTGCCCCCGGCACGAATCGAACGTGCGACCCTCCCCTTAGGAGGGGGATGCTCTATCCACTGAGCTACGGAGGCGTTGCCGCGATTGTACCGAACGCGGAACGCCGCGCCGGCGCGTCCGCCGGGGCTCGGGCGTATCCTCGCCGGGCCGCCCCCGGAGCCCCGCCATGACCCGCATCGCCTTCACCCGTGCCACCGTGTTCGACAGCGTCGCCGGCAGCCTGCGTCCGAACGGCACCGTCGTCGTCGAGGACGACCGGATCGTCGACGTGCTGCACGACGCCACCCTGGTGGACGACGCCCGGGTGGTGGACCTCGGCGGGCGCACGCTGCTGCCCGGCCTGATCGACGCGCACGTGCACGTGACCTCGACCGTGCCCGACTTCCTGAAGCTGTCGATGATGCCGCCCTCGCTGATCGCGGCGCAGTCGAAGGACATCATGGAGGGCATGCTCGAGCGCGGCTTCACCACCGTGCGCGATGCCGCCGGCGCCGACTACGGGCTGGTCGAGGCGATCGAGCGCGGGCATTTCAAGGGGCCGCGGCTGCTGATCGCCGGGCAGGCGATCTCGCAGACCGGCGGGCACGGCGACGTCCGGCCGATCGGCGTGCGGCAGAACATCCTGTGCTCGTGCGCCGGCCTGGGCATGCTCGGGCGGATCGCCGACGGCGTGGGCGAGGTGCGCCGCGCGGCGCGCGAGCAGATCCGCACCGGCTCGCACCAGATCAAGGTGATGGCGGGCGGCGGCGTGTCCAGCCCCACCGACCCGATCGACGGGACGCAGTACTCGATGGACGAGCTGCGCGCGATCTGCGAGGAGGCCGAGGCCGCCAACACCTACGTGATGGCGCACGCCTATTCGCCGCGCTCGATCATCCGTGCGATGCAGGCGGGCGTGCGCTCGATCGAGCACGGCAACCTGCTGGACGAGGCGGCGGCGAAAGAGATGAAGCGCGCCGGCGCCTGGCTGGTGCCGACGCTGGTCACCTACGACTCGCTGTTCCGCGAGGGCGCCAAGCTCGGCTGGCCGGACGTCATGCTCGCCAAGCTCGAGCGCGTGCGCCTGGCGGGTCTGGAGTCGCTGCGGATCGCGCGGGCCGCCGGTGTGCCGATCGGCTTCGGCACCGACCTGCTCGGACCGATGCACGACGACCAGAGCAACGAGTTCACCCTGCGCCTGGGCGCGATGAGCGCGCTCGAGGTGCTGCAGAGCGCGACCTCGGTGAATGCGCGCCTGCTCGGCCGCGAAGGCGAGCTCGGCGTGATCGCGCGCGGCGCGCTGGCGGACCTGGTGGTCGTCGACGGCGACCCCACGACCGACCTCACGCTGCTGCAGGGGCAGGGCGCCCGGATGCCGATCGTGATGAAGGGCGGGCGCTTCGTGCGGGACCGGCTGTCGGTCGCGCACTGACCCAAAGAAAAGGCCCGCGCGAGCGGGCCTGTCTGGATCGGGGCCCGCGTGAGCGGGCCCTTCTTGTTGCGGAGTGCAGCCCGCGCCGCGTGGCGCCGGCCGCGACCCGCCGCGTCAGTTGCCGCCGACGTTGGTGAAGCGCGCTTCCGGACGGTCGTCCGAGCGGTGCACGGTCGACACGTTCTTCTTCATCGCCCACGGCCGCACCTGGTGGTGGATGGGGATGTAGTAGGCGTTGTCGGCGGTCATCTTCAGGCCTTCGCGCAGCAGCGCATCACGCTTGGCGAGGTCGGTCTCGGTCTTGCTCGCGTCGATGATCGCATCGAGCTTCGGATCGCTGATCCGGCCGAGGTTGAAGTTGCCGTCGGCACCGGTGGTCTTGGTGCGGATGAGCGACTGCAGCGAGTACAGCGCGTCGTAGGTCGCCACGCCCCAGCCGAGCATGTACGCGCTCGACTCGTGCTTCTGGATCTTCGGGATGAAGTTCGCGAAGGGCATCGCGTTGAGCTTGACCTTGACGCCGGCGCGCGCCCACATGCCGACGAGCGCCTGGCAGATTTCCTCGTCGTTCACGTAGCGGTTGTTCGGGCAGTCGAGGGTGAACTCGAAGCCGTTCGGGTAGCCGGCTTCGGCCAGCAGCTTCTTCGCGCCTTCCGGGTCGGCCGGCTTGATCGCGTCGGCTTCCTTGGTCCAGCCGTTGACGCCCGGCGCGACCATGATGCTGGCCGGCAGCGAAAGCCCGCGCATGATGGAGCGCTGGATCGCGGCGCGGTCGACCGCCATGTTCAGCGCGCGGCGCACCTTGACGTCCTTGAACGGGTTCTTGCCCTTGACGTCGGAGTAGGCGAGCTCGTTGTTGAACTGGTCCAGGCCGATGAAGATCGTGCGGACCTCGTGGCCTTCGACGACCTTGAGGTTCGGGTTCGTCTTGAGCCGCGCGACGTCCTGGGTCGGCAGGTCGGTCACCATGTCGATCTCGCCCGACAGCAGCGCGGCGACGCGGGTCGCGTCGGCCTTGATCGGCGTGTACGAGACGCGGTCGACGTTGCCGTCCTTCTTGCCCCACCACTTGGTGTTGTCGGACATCACGATCCGCTGGTCGGGCGACCAGCCGTTGATGATGTACGGGCCGGTGCCGTTGGTGTTGCGCGACGCGAAGGTGTCCTCGCGCGCCTTGTAGTCCTGGACCTTCTCGGACTTGTTCTTCGAGGCCCAGCCGCGGCTCATGATGCGGAAGTCGATGATGTTGCGCAGCAGGATCGGCTGGGGTGCGTCGAGCACCAGGTCGATCGTGTGGTCGTCGACCTTCTTGACTTCCTTGATGCCGGTCACGTAGATCTGCATCGTGCCCTGCGGCTGGCGGATCCGCTCGAACGAGAAGACCACGTCGTCGGCTGTGAAGGGCGCGCCGTCATGGAAGCTGACACCCTTGCGCAGGTTGAAGCGCCACTGGGTGGGGCTGGTCTGCGTCCAGCTGGTCGCGAGCGCGGGCTCGATCTTGTAGTCCTTGCCGTAGCGGGTCAGGCCCTCGTACGCGTGCATCAGGATCGCGTTCGTGGTCGCATGGTTCTGCGAGTGCGGATCCAGCGTCAGGATGTCGTTCTGGGCGCCCCAGCGAAGGGCCTCGGCGTGCGCGGTGCCGAGCGCGAGGCCCGCGACCAGCGCGGTGGCGCCGAGCAGTTTCTTCATGGTGATCATCGACGGATTCTCCTCGGGGGATGCGTGCGTCCGGTCTTCCCGGCCGGCGCGAGCGGCGACTGTATCACGCAGCTCGGGGGTTTCCAGGGGTTCCCGGACGCCGTTCCCAGGTGTCGATCGAGTAGCGCAGGCCGCTGCGTCCGATGCCCGGAGATCGGCTCGTGCAGGCCCATTCGGCGGGATCGGTCGGCGGGAAGAAGGCATCGCCGTCGACCTCCAGGTCGACCTCGGTGATGATCAGCCGATCGGCCTTCGGCAGCGCCGCGACATAGACCTGGGCGCCGCCGATCACGAAGGCCTCGGGCACCCCGGCGCACAGCGCGACGGCCTCGTCGAGGGATGCGGCGCGCTCGCAGCCGGGATGGGCCCAGGCCGGATCGCGCGTCAGCACGATGCTGCGGCGCCCGGGCAGCGGGCGGCCGATCGACTCGAAGGTCCGCCGGCCCATCAGGATCGGATGCCCGAGCGTGGTCGCCTTGAAGTGCTGCAGGTCTTCCGGCAGGTGCCAGGGCAGCGCGTTGTCCCGGCCGATCGCGCCGTTGCGGGCGCGGGCGACGATCAGGCTCAGGCGTGGGGCGGGCAGGGTCATGGCGCTCGTGGATCACCGCGGTCGGGGCCGCAGGATACCGTCGCGGCCCGTGCCGCGGCGAGGCGCCGATCAGATCGCGACCGGCGCCTTGATGTGCGGATGCGACCGGTAGTCGGTGATCAGGATGTCGTCGAAGCGGTAGTCGAAGATCGATTCCGGGCGCCGAGCGAACGTCAGCTTCGGCAGCGGATACGGCTCGCGCGAGAGCTGCTCGCGCGCCTGCTCGAGGTGGTTCAGGTACAGGTGGCAGTCGCCGCCGGTCCACACGAAGTCGCCCGGGATCAGGCCGCACTGCTGCGCGATCATCTCGGTGAGCAGCGCGTAGGACGCGATGTTGAACGGCACGCCGAGGAAGATGTCCGCGCTGCGCTGGTAGAGCTGGCACGACAGCCGACCGTCGGCGACATAGAACTGGAAGAGCGCATGGCAGGGCGCGAGCGCCATCTTGGGCAGCTCGGCGACGTTCCAGGCCGAGACGATCAGTCGGCGCTAGTCGGGGTCGCTCGCGAGCCGCTTCATCAGGTCGGTGATCTGGTCGACGTGGCCGCCGTCGGGCGTGGGCCAGGAGCGCCACTGGTGACCGTAGACCGGGCCGAGCTCGCCGTGCGCGTCGGCCCATTCGTCCCAGATCGACACGCCGTGCTCGCGCAGGTAGGCGACGTTGGTCGATCCCGACAGGAACCACAGCAGCTCGTGGACGATCGACTTCAGGTGCACCTTCTTGGTCGTGACGAGCGGGAAGCCGTCGGCGAGCGGAAAGCGCATCTGCCAGCCGAACACCGACAGCGTGCCGGTGCCGGTCCGGTCGGACTTGCGCACGCCGTGCTCGAGCACGTGACGCATCAGGTCGTGGTACGCACGCATGGGACAGGTCTCAGGCGGCGAGGCCGCGGAAGCACGCCGACACCATCTGCTCGACGATCTCGGCGTCGGACATCGAGCCGCCGGCCTTGAGGAACTCGAGCGTCGGGTCGCAGGTGCGGGCGTAGAGGGTGTACAGGACGAACTCGTCGCGCAGCGTCGCCCGCAGGCTGCCGGCCGCGCGCGCCTCCTGGATCATCCCGCCGATGTGCTCGGACAGTCCCATCAGCGCGTCCATGTAGCCGCGGTTGGTGAGCAGGCTGTGCTGCAGCGCCGGGCTCGTCGAGGGCAGGTGCGGCACGCTGCCAGACAGCCGCTGCGACAGCGTCCAGCGCAGCAGACCCTCGAGCCGCTCGATCGCGGGGCGCTCCGGGGACAGCGCGTCGAGGGCGGCGCGGGTCTGGTCGAGCAGGCGGACCATCACCGCGGCGGCCAGCGCTTCCTTCGACTCGAAGTGCTTGTAGAGGCTGCCCTTGGCGATGCCGACCTCGGCGGCGATGTCGTCCATCGACATCGCCTCGTAGCCCTTGTCGCCCAGCAGCCGGTTGGTCGCGTCGAGGATCGCCTCTTCGCGCAACTCGAACTGGGTTTCGCGGAACGACTTCCGAGGCGGGGGCAGATTCACGGTGGGGCGGTACCGGTGCGTGCACGGCGTGACGCATCCGTCACGCGATCCGCGATTGTAACCGCTGTTGCGGGCCCGCTGTCTCGCTTACTGAGCGGTGGGCGGGGGGCCGACCGGGGCGAGCCCGGGCATGCGTGGGGGCGGGTTGCCGGGCCCGGTGCCGGGCGCGCCCGGATCGCCCGGCTGCGAGGCGGTGACCGGCCCCGGTGCGATCGCCGGCGTGAGCGCCTCCTGGGGCGGCGGGGGCAGGGTGCGCGGGGGGAGGGGCGGCAGCCCGGCCGGCGCTCCGGCCGGACCACCGGGCAGCGAGACCGGCGGCATGTTCGCGCTGCCGCCCGAGCGCTGCGGGCCGCTGGTCAGGACGGCGACCGAGCCGCGCGGCGGGGCGGGCAGGCGCATCGGCGGGCCGCCCGCGCCGCGGTCGAGCTCGACGGTGTCGCCGGTGATGGCGCGCACGGTCATGCCGTCGGACACCGGCTCGCCGACGGCGAAGGGCTTGGCCGGGCGACCGTCGATCGCGAGCAGCGCGACGCCGCGCGCGCCCGAGGCGAGCACGCCGGAGACCTGGATGTTGGAGGGCGCGGCCTGCACCTGGGCGTCCACCGCGCGCGGCACGCCGCCGAACAGCTGGCCGGCGGCCGACAGGTCGGGCGGGCCCTGCACCTGCGCGACGGCGCCGGCCGGTGCGACGGGCGCGCGCGGGGCGAGCAGCTGCAGCGCCCAGCCGGCCACGATCGCGCACAGGGCCGCGAACAGCAGCACCGAGGCGATACGGGCAACGGGAAGGCGCAGGCGCATGGTCGAATCGGGCCGATCGGCGAGGCGCATCCCGGGTAGGGCGCCCGGAGGCCGCTGGTATCATAGCCGCAACGGCCATGGGGTCGAGGCGGAGCGGACGAACGATGCATACGGGATGGCAGATCGCAGTCGGATCGGAGTCGGGTCGCCTCGGGCGCGAGGCTGCGCGCGCGCGCGGCTTCACGCTGATCGAGCTGATGGTCGTCATCATGATTCTCGGCGTGCTGGCCGCACTGGTCGTGCCGCGGGTCATGAGCCGGCCCGACGAGGCCCGTGTGGTCGCCGCCAAGCAGGACATCGCTCAGGTGATGCAGGCGCTCAAGCTGTACCGCCTCGACAACTCGCGGTATCCGACCACCGAGCAGGGGCTGCAGGCGCTCGCGGTGCGGCCGAGCAGCGGCCCGGTGCCCAACAACTGGAAGTCCTACCTCGACAAGGTGCCCAACGATCCGTGGGGCAAGCCCTACCAGTACCTGAACCCGGGCGTGCGCGGCGAGATCGACGTCTTCAGCTTCGGCTCGGACGGCCAGTCGGGCGGCACGGGCGTCGAGGCCGACATCGGCTCGTGGGACCTCTGAGCGGGCCGGATCCCTTCGCCGCCTGCGCCGAGCGCGGGCGCCTCCCC
>JAIYAG010000069.1 GCA_027489195.1 Burkholderiales bacterium
CGCTCGCGTCACCGCGTTCGGCGGGCGTGCCGCGCAGGGCGCCGCGCAGGTCGTCCTGCGGATACAGCGAGAGCATCACCGGCTCGTCCCGCCAGACCATCATCAGCGCCTCGACGTCGCGCCGCCCGCTGTCGCCGCGGAAATGCGCGATCTCGCCGACCTCGAAGTCGATGCCGTCGTTGAGCAGGCGGATCTCGATGTCCTTGACGTCGTCATGGAAGAGTTGGATGTGGATCGGGGCGTGTTCGGCGACGATGCCTTTCCAGACCGCGCCGGTGAGGTAGGGGTCGTAGTCGGACAGCGACTGCATCAGGGCGAGCGCGACCCGGCGCATCCGGGCGACGCGAGCGGCATGGGCGTCGTCGAACAGATCGAGGTGCTCGCGCAGGGCGGCGTCGACCTCCGTGTTGTCGGGCATCGCGCCGCGCGGCAGGGCCCCGCCGTCGAAGAGCGACTGCACCGCACGGCGCTTGGCGGTGCCGTAGTCGAGGCCGCCGTCGGCGATCAGGCGGGCGGCGGTCGCGGCGATCTCGCGGCGCAGCGGGTCGGCGGTCGGCATCGGTTCGGGCGTGCCCGGCGGGCGCGGGATCGGAGCGGCGAGGCGGCCGGCGTCGGGAGGCAGAGCGTCGGCGGTCAGGGCGTCGGACATCGGAGCAGCCGTCCGTGGGGAGCACCGGCCCGGACGGGGCGCCGGGCGGTCTTCGGCCGAGTGTATCCGATCGGTAGAATCGACCTCATGCACCTGCACATCCTCGGCATCTGCGGCACCTTCATGGGCGGCCTGGCCGCGATCGCCCGCGAGGCGGGCCACCGCGTGACCGGCTGCGACGCCAACGTGTACCCGCCGATGAGCGACCAGCTGCGCGCGCTCGGCATCGACCTGATCGAGGGCTTCGACGCCTCGCAGCTCGGCCTGGCGCCGGATGCCTGGGTCATCGGCAACGTCGTGACCCGCGGCAACCCGCTGATGGAGGCGATCCTCGACGCCCGCCAGCCCTACATCTCGGGCCCCCAGTGGCTCGCCGAGCACGTGCTGGCCGGGCGCCCGGTGCTGGCGGTCGCCGGCACCCACGGCAAGACCACCACCTCGTCGCTGCTCGCCTGGATCCTCGAGGCCTGCGGTCGCTCACCGGGCTTCCTGATCGGAGGCGTTCCGGTGGACTTCCCGTTCTCGGCACGTCTGTCCACGCCGGACGCGCCCTTCGTGATCGAGGCCGACGAGTACGACACCGCGTTCTTCGACAAGCGCTCGAAGTTCGTGCACTACCGGCCGACGACCGCGATCCTGAACAACCTCGAGTTCGATCATGCGGACATCTTTCCCGATCTGGCCGCGATCGAGACTCAATTCCATCATCTCGTGAGGACGGTGCCCCGCAGCGGCCGGCTCGTCGTCAACGGCGCGCAGGCCTCGCTGGCCCGGGTGCTGGCACGCGGGTGCTGGAGCGAACACGTCGCGTTCGATACCGATGAGGGCTGGCATGCCGAGTCGGTGGTCGAGGAGCCCGATGCCGCGGCCTTCGACGTCTGCCGCGGCGCCGAGCGCCTCGGCCGCTGCCGGCTGCCGCTGTCCGGGCGTCACAACCGCTCGAACGCGATCGCCGCCATCGCCGCCGCCGAGCATGCCGGCGTTGCGCCGGCCGACGCCATCGCCGCGCTCAGGCGCTTCGGCGGCGTCAAGCGCCGGATGGAGGTGCGCGGCAGCGCCGGCGGCGTCGTGGTGATCGACGACTTCGCCCACCATCCGAGCGCGATCGAGACGACGATCGACGGACTGCGTGCCCGACTCGCCCCCGGCGAGCGGATCCTCGCGGTGATCGAGCCGCGCTCGAACACCATGAAGCTGGGCGCGATGAAGGCGCTGCTGCCCGGCAGCCTCGCGAACGCGGAGCGGACCTACTGCTATGCCGGCGGGCTCGGCTGGGATGCGGCCGAGGCGCTCGCGCCGCTGGGCGAGCGGGCGGAGGTCTTCGCCGCGCTGGATGCGCTGGTGGCGGCGGTCGCTGCCGAGGCCCGGCCGGGCGACCGGGTGCTGGTGATGAGCAACGGCGGCTTCGGGGGCGTGCACGGCAAGCTGCTCGAGGCACTGGGTCGGCGCTGAACGTCCGGGTACCTGCAGCCATGATCGTCTATCTGCACGGCTTCCGGTCCTCGCCGGCCTCGTTCAAGGCGCAGCTGCTCGAGCGTCGCATGGCCGAGCTGGGGCGCGCTGCCGAGCTCGCCTGTCCGGCGCTGCCGGTGTCGCCGCGCGAGGCGATCGATCTGGTCGCGTCGCGCTGGCCGCTCGGGCCGGACGACACCCTCGTCGGCAGTTCGCTCGGCGGCTGCTACGCGACTCACCTGGCCGAGCGCCACGGCTGTCGGGCCGTGCTGCTGAATCCGGCCACCCGTCCCGCCGCCCGGCTCGCCGCCTACCTCGGGCCGCAGACGATGTACCACGACCCCTCGAGCCGCTTCGAGCTGACGCAGGCGCACCTCGACGAGGTGGCCGCGATCCAGGTCGGGCGGATCACGCGCCCGGAGCGCTACTTCCTGCTGGCCGCGACCGGCGACGAACTGCTCGACTGGCGCGAGATGGTGGCGGCCTACCCGGGGGCGCGGCACCGCGTGATCGAAGGCAGCGACCACGGGATGTCGGACTTCGCCGAGCACCTCGATGCGGTGCTGGCCTTCGCCGGCGTGCCGGGCGTGCGTCCGGACTGAGCCGGCGGCGGCGTCCTTCGGCGCTCTTCGTGGCGCTTCAGCCGCGCTTCGGCCGAGCTTCAGCCGAGCTTCAGCCGCGCTTCAGCCGGCGCCCACCGTCCCGCCCGCTCCCGAACGCACCAGACGCCCCGGCGTCGCGCCGGTCGGCCGGTCGTCGCGCAGGGTCTCGACCCCCGCCACGAAGGTGTGCCGGTAGCCGGTGGCCGCCTGCAGGAAGCGCCGGCCGCCGGCCGGCAGGTCGTGCTCGATCCAGGGCCGGTGCAGCACCAGGCCGCCGAGGTCGATCAGGTTCAGGTCCGCGCGCAGCCCCGGGGCGACGATGCCGCGGTCGCCCAGGCCGTAGGCGCGCGCACTGTCCATCGTCTGCTTGCGCACCAGCCGCTCGAGCGCGATCCGCGGGCCGCGCCTGCGGTCGCGCGCCCAGTGCGTGAGCAGGAAGGTCGGACCGCTGCCGTCGCAGATCGTGCCGACGTGCGCGCCGCCGTCGCCCACGCCCATCACCGTCGCATCGTCCTCGAGCATCGCGCGGACCACCTCGAGGTCGCCGCCGGTGTAGTTCTCGAACGGATGCAGCAGCACGCCGCGTCCGCCGTCGGCCAGCATCGTCTCGAGGGCCAGCGCCCACGGCGATCGGCCCTGCGCCCGGGCCCGTGCGGCGATCGAGGCCGCGGGGTCGGGTTCGTAGTCGGGCACGGCGCCCATCTCGAAGGCGCGCTCGAGCATGCCGCCGATCATCCGGGTGCGGCCGTTCTGGGGGCGCTCGTCGACCAGCCGCGCGCGCAGCGCCGCGTCGGCCTGCAGACGCGCGACGCGCTCGGCGTGCGGCAGCGCGGCGAGCGGCGCCCAGGCGGGATGCTCGCCGAACGGGTTCAGCGTGGCCTCCAGGCCCAGCAGCACCCCGATCGCACGGCTGCCCACCTGGCCGGTGACCGACAGACCGCTGGCGCGGGCGGCATGGATCTGGTCGAGGGTCTCGCGCCAGAGCGCGGGCGCGCGGTCGACCTGGATCAGCAGCAGCGACAGCGGCCGGCCGGCCGCACGCGCGGCCGCCGCCAGCACGTCGAAGTCGCCCGCGCCGAAGTCGGAGTTGACTTCGAGCACGCCGCGTCCGGCGCGGCGCATCGCGCGGGCCAGCGCCATCAGCTCGGCCTCGTCGGCGCTCAGGCTCGGGGTGGGCCGGCCGTCGGCGGCCCGGTGCTTGACCGTGCGCGAGGTGGTCAGGCCGAGCGCGCCCGCGCACAGCGCCTCGTCGAGCAGGCGCGCCATCTCGTCGCGCTCGCGCGGCGTCGGGCGCTCGGCATGGTCGCCGCCCCGCTCGCCCATCACGTAGCAGCGCAGGGCCGCATGCGGCACCTGCGCGCCGATGTCGATCGCGTGCGGCAGCCGCTCGAGCGCATCGAGGTACTCCGGGAAGCTCTCCCAGCCGAAGGGGATGCCCTCGGCCAGCACCGTGCCGGGGATGTCCTCGACGCCTTCCATGATGTTGATCAGCTGCTCGATGCCGCCCGGGCGCAGCGGGGCGAAGCCCACGCCGCAGTTGCCGAAGACCGCGGTCGTCACCCCGTGCACCGACGAAGGCGCGAGCTGCGCGTCCCAGGTCGCCTGGCCGTCGTAGTGGGTGTGGATGTCGACGAAGCCCGGCGTCAGCAGCAGCCCGCCCGCGTCGATCTCGCGCCGGCCGCGACCGATCGGCATCGTGCCGCCGTACGTGGCGCGGCCCGGGTCGACCTGCTCGATGCCGGGCAGCCGTGCCGCGCCGTGCCGGTGGACCGCCGCGATCCGGTCGCCGTCGAGCGCCACGTCCGCGATGCAGGCGGGCGCGCCCGTGCCGTCGACCAGCGTCGCGCCCCGAATGACCAGCTCGTGCATCGTCGTCTCCTGTCAGGGTGCCCGGGCCGCCGACGCCGCCCGCCCGTTGCCGCATTGTGGGCGCCGGCGCGCCGCCGCGCCCGTGCCCGTTCCGGGGATTCCGACACGGGCGCGGGGCGGGCGTTCCGCGAACCCGCGCGCCCGGCTGTGCGACCCGCAGCGCTTAGAATGCGGCCCGTTCCCGCTCTTCCACGGATTCCATCGTGCGTCTCAACGACAAGGTTGCCATCGTCACCGGCGCGGCCCAGGGCATCGGCCTGGCGACCGCCATCCGCCTCGCCGCCGAGGGCGCGCGCGTCGTCGTCGCCGACCTGAGCGCGGCGCGCGTCGAGGCCGCGGTCGCCTCGCTGCGGGCCGCCGGCGGTCGCGCGCTCGGCTGCCTCGTCGACGTCACCGACCGCGCGACCATCGACGCCATGGTCGCCGAGGTGCGCACCCAGTGGGGCCGCATCGACGTGCTGATCAACAACGCCGGCATCACCAAGGACGCGCGGCTCGCGAAGATGAGCTCGGCCCAGTTCGACTCGGTGATCGCGGTGAACCTCAAGGGCGTGTTCGAGTGCACCCAGGCCGTGGCCGAGTCGATGGTCGCGCAGGGCTCGGGCTCGATCGTCAACGCGTCCTCGGTCGTCGGGCTGTACGGCAACTTCGGCCAGACCAACTACGCGGCGACCAAGGCCGGCGTGATCGGCTTCACGAAGACCTGGGCGCGCGAGCTCGGTCCGAAGGGCGTGCGCGTGAATGCGGTGTGCCCGGGCTTCGTGAAGACGCCGATCCTCGAGACCATCCCCGAAGAGGTGATGCAGAAGATGGTCGCCAAGGTGCCGCTCGGGCGTCTGGGCTCGGCCGAGGAGATCGCGGCGGTGTATGCGTTCCTCGCGTCCGACGACGCGAGCTACGTGAACGGCGCGGTGATCGAGGTCTCGGGTGGCATCCAGCTCTGAGGGCGCCGGCCTGCCGCTCGCCGCCAGTGCGCTGCGGGTGCAGGCCGCGCTCGACGCGCTCGGCATCGAGGCCCGCGTGCGCGAGCTCGACGTGCCCGCGCGCACCGCTCAGGAGGCGGCCGACGCGCTCGGCGTGCCGGTCGGCGCGATCGCGAAGTCGCTGGTGTTCCGCGCGGCGTCCGCCGGCGCGGTGATGGTGGTGGCCGCCGGCGACCGGCGTGTCGACGAGGCGCGGATCGGCGCGGCGCTGGGTGAGCCGATCGGCCGCGCCGATGCGGCCTTCGTGCGACAGGCGACGGGCTACGCGATCGGCGGCATCCCGCCGCTGGGTCATGCGACGTCGCTGGTGCTGTTCGTCGACGCCAGCCTCGCGCGCTTCGCGACGGTGTGGGCCGCGGGCGGCACGCCGCATGCGGTGTTCCCGATCGGGCCGCAGGCGCTGTTCGGGCTGCCGGGGGCGCGGGTGGTCGAGGTGGTTGAGCCGCGGTGAACGAGCCTGCTTGGCGCCCCGCTACAGCGAGCGCGGCACCGCGTTCAGCTCCAGCCACCCGGTCCACAGGATGTCGAGCCCCATGCACAGCAGGATGAACGCCGCCAGCCGCATCATCACCAGCGTGCCCAGCGGACCGAGCCGTCCGAGCATGCCGCCGGCGTGCCGGTTCGACAGGTAGATCACCGCGGCGGTGAGCGCGGCGCCGACCACCGCCGTCGTCGCATGCGCGAGGTACAGGATCGGCGAGTCGGGGATCTGCGCGCCGAGCGCGATCGAGGCGGCGATGGTGCCGGGGCCGGTCATCAGCGGGAAGGTGAGCGGGTAGAAGCTCTTCCTCTGCAGCGCCTCGTACGACAGCGCCGTCGTCTGCTGCACGGCCGCCGAACGGACCTCGTCGTCGTCGTCGCGGCTGTGCAGCATGCGCCAGCCGGCGCTCGCCACCAGCAGGCCGCCGCCGATGCGCACGATGGGCAGCGAGATGCCGAAGAACTCGAGCACGTAGGTGCCGATCAGCAGCGAGCCCGCCACCACGAAGAACGCATTGATGGCCACCTGCCGTGCCAGGCGCGCGACCACCGTCTCGTCGGAGCCGACGGTCGCGACGAACACGGGTGCCACGCTCGGCGGGTTGATGATCGGCAGCAGCGTGAGCGGCACGACGACCACGGCCTTGAGCAGAGGGAGCAGCGCGTCGAGCATGGGCGGGCCTGGCGTGGGGAGGGCTCGACTGTGCCAGCGATTCGGCTGGCGCGTCAGGCCGGCGTGGCCGCGTCCGTGCGCGGTGGCGCCTCGGTCGCGCGCACCAGCAGGGCGACGCTGGCGATCAGCAGCGCCGACACCACCGGCAGCCCGCGGTAGCCGACCGAGGCGATCACCGCGCCGCCGATCGCCGCGCCCGCGGCGGTGCCGACGTAGATCATCGACGCGTTGAGCGCCAGCACAGCCGTGGCCTGCTTCGGTGCCATCGACACCAGGCGCGACTGCTGGGCGGCGTAGAACGCGAAGCCGATCACGCCCCAGCACAGGAAGGCCGCCACCACCGGCCCGGTGTGACCCGGCAGCGACCCGATCGCGGCGAAGACCAGCACGAAGCCGGCGCAGATGCCGTACATCAGCCGTGTCGGGCCGAGCCGGTCGGCCAGCGTGCCGCCGAGGAAGGTGCCGCCGAGCGCGGCCACGCCGAAGCCGGCCAGCACGGCCGCGATCATCGGCGCGGGCACGCCGGCGTACTCGCGCAGGAATGCGCCGACGTAGCTGAAGATCGAGAAGATCGACGCGAAGTAGACGCCGGTGATCGCGAGCGCGCCGACGATCCGCGGATCGCGCAGCATGACGCCGATGCCCGACAGGCTGGCCGGCGCGGTCGGCACGCCGCGCGGCGCCCGCGCCAGCAGCAGGGTCAGCACCGCGAGCGCGGCCGCCGCCACGCCCCAGAACGCCAGCGGCCAGCCGAAGCGCGACAGCCCCGCCCAGGCGCCGAAGGGCACGCCGATCACGTACGACAGCCCGATGCCGGCGAAGGTCACCGACAGCGCGCGTCCGCGCATCGCCGGGGGCACCAGCGCGACCGCGAGCGCGGCCGCGGTCGGCGTGAAGAGGCCCGCGCCGCAGGCCATCGCGACGCGCGCCAGTGCGAGCTCGCCCCAGGTCGCGGCCAGCGCGGAGGCGACGTTCGCGCCGAGCAGCAGCACCATCGCCGCCCACAGCACCGTGCGCGCGTCGAAGCGCCCGGCCACCGCGACGAGCAGGGGCGCGGCGACCGCGTTGGCCGCCGAGTACACCGTCATCAGCTGGCCGGTGGTCGAGACCGAGGTGCCGAGCGCCCGGGACAGCGGCTCGACGATGCCGCCGATCATGAAGCCGCCGGTGCCCACGACCAGGTTGCCCAGCGCCAGCGCCCAGAGGAACGCGGGCAGGCGCGCCGGCGCGTCCG
>JAIYAG010000090.1 GCA_027489195.1 Burkholderiales bacterium
AGCGATCCGCGGGTGTTTCGCGACGCCGGACTCGAACTGCCGCCCGGCGTGCGCACGATCGGCTACGTCACCGACGCCCAATTGCGCGCGCTGTACGAGTCGGCCGCCTGCTTCGTGTTCCCCTCGCGCTACGAAGGCTTCGGGCTGCCGCCGCTGGAGGCGATGGCCTGCGGCTGCCCGGTGATCGCGTCGTCGGCGGGTGCGATTCCCGAAACCTGCGGCGACGCCGCGCTGCGCTTCGACTGCGACGACCCGGCGGCGCTGCGCGCGGCCATCGAGGCGGTGATCGGCGACCCGGCCAGGCGCCAGCGGATGCGCGATCTCGGCCGGCGCCGCGCGGCCGGGTTCACCTGGGAGCGCACCGCGCGTGGGCTGATGGCTGCCCTCGCGGGCGAAGGGGCCGCCTCACGGATCGGCGCGCCCCGCGCTGCGACCGCGCGATGAACGGCCCGCACATCCTGCACGTCACCGAGACCCTGCGAGGCGGCACGGCGTCGTATCTCCAGGAGATCGTGCCGCCGCAGGCCGCCGCGCTCGGCCGCGACCGGGTGCACCTGCTCGTGCCCGGCAGCCAGGCCGGCGAACTGCGGGCCTGCGCAGGGCTGGACGTGAGGCACTTCGACGACCGTCGGTCGCGGGCGCTGCGCGTGCCGACGCTGGCCGCTGCCTACCTTCGGGTGCACGCGGCGCTGCGCCCCGACCTGGTCCATGTGCACGGCAGTTTCGCCGGCGTCGCTGTGCGGGTCGCGCACAGTCTCGCGGGCCACGGCTCGCGCCTCGTCTACTGCGCGCACGGCTGGGCGTTCGACCGACAGGCACCGGCCTGGTCGTGTGCGATGGCGGCCTCGGTGGAGCGGCTGCTCGCCCCGGCGGCCGACGCGATCGTCTGCATCTCCGACCATGACCGCCGCAGCGCGATCGCACACGGCCTGCGGCCCGAGCGGCTCGTCACGCTGCACAACGCGATCGGTCCCGCGCCGCGGCCGGACCGGCGCGTCGACTGGCCCGAGGGGCGGCGGCGGATTCTCTTCGTCGGTCGGTTCGACCGTCAGAAGGGTGTCGATGTCCTGGTCGAGGCGATGCGCAGCGTCGGCGACCACGGCTTCGCCTGGCTCGCCGGCAGCCCGGTCGTCGCCGAGCAGTCGCTCGGCGCGCTGCCCTCGAACGTCGGTGTGACCGGCTGGCTCGACCGCGTCGCGCTGCAGGCCTACTACGAGTCGGCCGACGTGGTGGTGGTGCCGTCGCGCTGGGAAGGATTCGGCCTGGTCGCGGTCGAGGCGATGCGGGCGAGTCGCGCGGTGGTGGCCTCGCGGGTGGGCGGGCTGCCGGAGGTGGTGCTCGACGGGGTCACGGGACGGCTGGTGGATGCGGAGTCGCCCGCCGCGCTCGCGCAGGCGCTGACCGAGCCCGACGATGCGTCCCTGCGCGAGATGGGGCGTCGTGGTCGCTCGCGCTGGGCCGAACGGTACGCGATGACGCGGCTCGACGAGCAGTTGCGCGGGCTGTACACGACGCTCGTCGACGGTCAGCGCGGACGGATCGCGCCGCCGGCATGAGCGATCCGCAACGATCGGACTGACGCGGTAATCCGTTTGATCCAGCGCCGTGGATTCCAGGCGGCGCTGAAGTTCATCGAACCGACGCACGATCCATCCTGTGCACACCCCGACCCCGAGACCCGCGATGCACCGGCCCACGATCCGCCGGAGGGTCTCGACGCCGCCGTCGGGGCTCGGCAACCCGTCCGTGACGCCTTCGCGTCCCCGACCATGCACATCCTGCTGATCGACGGGTACAGGGATCTCGCAGGGCCGCTCGCCCTGCTGCTCGGGCCTCACGGGATGTCGCTGCGTGCGACGACCACCTGCGAGGAAGCCGACGAGTTCCTCCGGACCCACGAGGTCTCGCTCGTGCTGCTCAGCTCGACGCTGCCGGACCGCTCGGGCGTGCAGTACCTGAAGCTGCTGCGTTCGTTCCCGTCGACCCGCACGCTGCCGCTGATCATGCTCGGCACCCGGGCCACCGACATCGACGTCGCCCTGACGCTCGATGCCGGCGCCGACGACTACGTGCACAAGCCGGCATCCCCGCCCGAACTCGAACGGCGCATCCTCGCGCTGCTGCGCCGATGCGATCAGGCGGCGCCGAGTCCGCGCCGGCTCGCCACGCGGCAGGTCGGTTCGCTCGGTTTCGACGAGGACTCGCGTCGGGTGACCTTCGAGGGCGTGCACCTGCCGCTGCGCCGGACCGAGGCCGACCTGCTCGCCTGCATGATGGAGGCGCCCGGTCGCGTCTTCACGCGTTCGCAGCTCGTCAAGCGCATCTGCGATTCCGAGACCGTCCACGACCGGGTGATCGACGTCCACGTGCGTCGGCTGCGGCTGCTGCTCCAGCCCTTCGGTGCCGACGGGATGATCGACACGGTCCGTGGCGTGGGCTACCGCCTGCTCGAGACCGCGCAGCCCCTGCCGCCGGGTGCCCCGGGCACGCCTGACGACACCCCGTCGCAGGCCGGTGCACCGGGACTGGACCTGCGGGGCGGCGAGACGGCGCGGGTGGTCGGACACGCCGGGCTACGAGGCACCTCGTGACGGCTCGGCGGCCGTGGCGGCTCGCCGCCGCGGCGTTCGCGCTCGCCGCCGCCGGTCCCGCGCCGGCCATCATGGCGGGCGCGGCCCCCGACTCTCCGGCGGCTCGCGTCGACGCCAACATCGCTGCATCGCCCTGGGCCGGCGTGGGCGCCTTGCGGGTCGACGCCGGCACCTTCACCGGCGTCGCGATCGGGCGGCGGCACGTGCTGACCGCCGCGCACGTGGTCAAGGGCGCGTCGCCGGCTGTCGTGCGGTTCCGCGTGTATCCCGGCCCCACGCCCGTGGAGATCGCCGCCGCCTCGATCGTGGTCCACCCGGATTTCGTCGCGTTCGCGACGCCCAACCTCAACGACGACCTCGCGGTGGTGGTCCTCGAGGCGGACCTGCCGGCCGGTGTGCCGATCTATGCGCTGAACCGCGCGGCGCCGATCCAGGGGACGACCTTCGTGGCGGTCGGCTACGGTGGCAGTGGGCAGGGCGATGGCACCGGCCGTGTGGGCGCGGATCCGGCGGTCAAGCGGGTCGGCCGCAACACCGCCGACGCCTTCGTGGCCGACGACGAAGGCTCGGGCCGGGGCGAACTCTTCTACTTCGACTTCGACGGTGGCGGGCAGCCGAACCGGCTCGGGGGAACGGGGCTCGGCAACGCCGTCGAGACCAGCATGGCCACGGGCGACTCCGGGTCGCCGGTGTTCCTCGCGGGCACCTCGCCGCCGGTGCTGCTCGGCATCAGCACCTTCCTCGTCTCCTTCGCGAACGGCCCGGCCGATCCAGGCACGTTCGGCACCGGCGGCGGCGGGCAGCTGGTCTCGGGCTATGCGGCCTGGATCGAGCAGACGGTGGCGGCGACGTCGCCCGTGTCGATGTCCGGCGACGAGAACGGCGAGGCACCGCTGCCCGCCTGGGCACTGTCCCTCGTCGCCGCGGCGTGCGCGGCGCTGCTCAAGCGCCCCGTACAGGCAGGCTGACCCGAACCCTGAGGCCCGGTCGGGACGGCGGGCCGTCCCCGTCGAGCAGGGCGACATCGCCCCCATGGCGGGTGGCGATGCTGCGGACGATGGCCAGCCCGAGGCCGCTGCCGCCCGGGGGTGAACCGGGCAGGCGGGTGAACCGGTCGAACGCGTGCTCGCGAGCAGCGGCGGCGATGCCCGGCCCGTCGTCGACGACATCGAGCTCGAGCCGATCGGCGCGCCGGTGCATCACGATCCGGGCGACGCCGCCCGGCGCGTGGTGGACCACGTTCTCCAGCAGGTTGCGCACCATCGATTCGAGCTGTCCGGCATCTCCGGACGCGAGCACGCTGTCGGGCGGATCGGGCAACTCCGCCTCGATGGTGAGGCGCGCCGTGTCGGCCAGTCCGATCACGCCCGCCACGGCCTCGCGACAGATGGCCGCGACGTCGATCCGCCCCACGGCGTTCGCCATCGACGCCTCCTCGCTGCGCGCCAGCGCGAGCAGCTGGGCGACCATGCGGGCGGCCCGCGCCACGCCTTCCTCGAGCCGCGCGAACCGCGCCTCGCGCTCGGGACCGGGCGGCGTGCGCCGCAGCACCTCGAGCTGCAGGCCGAGGGCGGTGACGGGCGTGCGCAGCTCGTGGGCGGCGTCGGCCACGAAGGCTCGCTGCAGCGAGACCAGCGAGTCGACCCGCGCGAGCAGCGCGTCGAGCGCGCGCGCCACCGGGACCAGCTCGCGCGGCAGGCCGGCCTCGCCGATGGGGCCCCGGGCGCCCGGGTCGCGCTCGCGCAGCCTGCCGGCCAGCGCATCGAGCGGCCGCAGCGCGCGAACGACGACCACCCAGGCGAACAGCATCAGCGCCGGCACGAGCAGCGCCGTCGGCGCCAGGTTGCGCAGCGCCGCGCGCCGTGCATCGGCATCCCGCACCCATTCGAACTGCGCGACCCGGACGATCCGACTGCCGACCTGCAGCGAATAGACGCGGAGCGGACCGTCGGCCGTGCGCACCGTGCTGTAGCCGCTCGCAGGGCCGCTGCCGAGCGCCGCCTCGGGATGCGAGGCCCACCGCGTGGTGTCGTCCTCCACCCGCACGAGGAGCTCGCTTCTCGGGTCGAAGCCGGGGCCGCTGGTGACCGGGCGCTCGGGAACGGCGAACCGGCCGCGCAGCACCAGCGACGCGGCCTGCTGCAGGCGCAGGTCGGACTGTTCTCGGGCCTCGGCCCGCGCGATCCGCCAGGTGACCGTCGCGTGGGCCGCCGACAGCACGGCGATCACGCCGAACAGCAGCGCGAGGAGGCGATGCCGAAGCGAGTTCACGGGCATCCCATCCGGTAGCCCACACCGCGCACGGTGACGATCGCCTCGGCGCCGAGCTTGCGCCGCAGCGCGTGGACGTGGACCTCGAGCGCGTTGCTGCCCACCTCGCCGCTCGCGCCGTACACGCGCTGCTCGATCGACGCCCGCGAGCGCAGCATGCCGGGCCGCTCGAGCAGCACGTTGAGCACGGCGTACTCGCGTGCCGACAGGTCGACCGTCCTGCCGTGCAGCGTGGTCTCTCGTGTGATCGGGTCGACCGACAGTCCGTGATGGACGATGGTGTCGACCGAGCGCCCCGCGCTCCTGCGCAGGAGCGCCCGCAGCCGCGCGCACAGCTCGTCGAGCGCGAAGGGCTTGACCAGGAAATCGTCGGCCCCGGTGTCGAGGGCGGCCAGCCGGTCGGGCAGGCCGTCGCGTGCGCTCGCGACGATCACCGGCAGCCGGTCACCGCCCTGCCGGAAGGCGCGCAGCCAGTCGAGGCCATCGCGGTCGGGCAGTCCGAGGTCGAGCACCACGGCGTTGAAGCCGTGGTCGACGAGCGCGCACGATGCGGACGCCGCATCGCGGACCCACTCGGCGCTCCAGCCGTTCTGCGCCAGTCCGGCGCGGATCGCCTCGCCGATCAGCGGGTCGTCCTCGATCAACAGGATGCGCATGGCTGTCGTGTCCTTAAGAACCGCCTAAGGTGCATCGGATATCGTTGCAGCGTGTTGAACGGAACGACCGGAAAGACGATGAAGCCCCGAGACATGAAGCGGTTGTTCGAGCTGCTGGGCGACGTGATCGAGGCGGCCCCCGACCAGGCGCCCGATCCGGATGCGCTCGCGCTGCTGCGTGCGGCCCGTCAGCTCGAGCCCGACCTGGACTGGCTGCTCGCTCGGCGGCTGATCGCCGCCAGTTCCGCACCAGCCAGGCTGCGCGCGGTGCCGACGCTTTCCGCACTATCGATCGCAGGCCGGACGGACTAAGCGGCTGCGCCGCCCGTCACGCGACCGTCAAGGGTCGGTCCGTAGCATCGGGGCTCTACCTGGAGCTCACCACCATGATTCGACGTCCCGTTCTGGCCGCGGCAGTCGCCGCGATCGCCTTGGGCCTTCCCGCGCTGGCCCACGCCGAGGTCCCCGCCCTCGCCGTGATCGGCGGTACCTCGTTCACCCTGAACCCGATGAACGACTTCTATGCCGGGGTCGCCGCGACCGCCGGAGGACGCCTGTCGCTCACCGCGCCGGCCGAGGTCACGTTCCGGCTCGTCAACGCCGAGGCGAGCATCAACAACGCCTTCGAGTACCAGGGTTCCGCCCTCTTCTCGAACGCCGACCTCGGGTCGGGCGCCTCGCGCACGGTCGTCGCCGGCTCCGGCCTGCTCGACTTCGCGTTCCGCATGCCGTCGACGAACCCGGCGCTCACGCTGCTCACCAACAGCGCAAACGGTCTGTCGAGCATGCCCTCGTTCGCCGTGACCATGCTCGGCGACGGCCGCGCGCGCCTCCTGCTCGACGACCACGGTGGTTCCGGGTCGGGCTTCGCCGCCATGGACAACGACTACGACGACATGGTGCTCGATGTGTCGATCGCGGCCGTGACGCCCGTGCCCGAAGCGGGCGAGCTGCTGATCATGTCGGTCGGCCTCGCGTTCGCGGCTGGCGTGGCCCGCCGCCGCAAGGCCCGGCGCGCCTGAGTCGCGGCTCAGAAGCGGTTGGCGAGCACGCCGACCGCTTCGACCCCAGAGTCGGCGAGCAGCCGTCGCAGCTCCTCCATCCTCGCCATCCGCGTGCGGCCGATCCTGGCCAGCACGAGGGCACCGCTGCAGCGCACCGCGACCGACAGCGCCCGGCGGTCGAGCGAGAGCGCCGGCGTATCGACCAGGATCGCATCCCATCCGCTGACCAGCGTGGCGAGCATCGACGCGAAGCCTCGCGACGCGGATGCATCGGCGCCCAGACCCGCGCCGTTCGGTGCCAGCACCGAGAGCTCCACCGACTCGAACGACGAAGGCAGGCGCAGCGCGGACTCGGGTCGGGCGAGCGCATCGGCCAGCCCCAGCGCGGGCCGGATGCCGCCGACCACGTCGGCCAGCCTCGGCGCCTCGATGCAGGTGTCGATCAGCAGTACCCGGCGGCCGGTCATCGCCAGCAGCAGCCCGAGGGTCGCGGTCGCCAGTGTCCTGCCGTCACCCGGGGCGTCTCCGAGCACCGCGAGCGCCGTGCGCTCGGGGTCGTCGCCGAACCACCGGAGCTCGAGCTGCGTCCGCGCGTCGGTATAGGCGCGGGACAGCGCGACGTCGTCGATCACGGCGCGCAGCCCGGCGCCCATCTGGCGGCGATCGTCGGGCAGCAGCACCGGCGCACCGCGCTGCAGCGCCAGCGCCATGTCGAGCTGAGGCCGCGTCGAGAACCCGAGGGAGACCGCGACGTCGCCGAAGCGCCCGCCGCGTTCGCGCTGCATCTCGAGCACGCGTTCGGCCTGTTCGAGCCGGATCACGCCCAGGTCGATCAAGATGGCGCCGATCTGCGCATTGCCCGAAGGGCCGGAGTCGGCGAGCGGTGTTGCGGACGGTTCGCGATCGTTCGTGCCGATCGCCGACAGTCGGTTGAGCTTAGGCACGGGTTCGTCCTCCGATCAGGGGCAGCCTCGGGAACAGACGACCCGAGAGGCGAGGGCGGGCCGTGCGGTGCGCACGCCGCACCGCACGGGAGCGCGGCACCTGTGCGAGCGTGGGGCATCCCATGGTGCGCTGCAGGTCTGTCGCGGTGAGCACGCGACGGTCCAGGGCGCTGGCGATCGAAGCGATGACGATGCCCGACATCGGCGCGAGCAGCAGGCCGACCAGCCAGACCATCAGCAGGTTCGGCGTCGCGGGCTGCAGCGGCTCGACCGCGGGGTCGAGCTGCACGACGTTCGCGCCGCGCGACTCGCTCTCGACCGACGTCTGAAGCAGACGCTGGGACAGCGTGTCCATCGCGCGCTGCGCGGTCTCGACGTCGCGCATCAGGACCGCGACCTCGTCGCGCTGCAGCTTGAGCGACATGACCTTCTCGCGCTGGGACGCCAGCGCGCCGCGCAGCTCGCTCTCGCGGGCCATGTTGACCTCGTGCTGACGCTTCAGGCTGTTGGTCACCGAGTCGATGTGCCGACGCAGTTCGCTCTCCAGCGTCGCCAGCTCGTCGCGCAGCCGCTCGACCGACGGATAGCGCGGCCCGAACTGGCTCGTCAGTTCGCTCATGCGGGCCTGTGTCCGGGCGATCTCCGACTTCAGCTGCGAGACCACTGCATTGTTCAGCACGTCGGGCAGGACCTGGGCACCATCGCTCATCCGGGCGGCCGACTGTGCCTTCTCGGCGGACTCGCTGCGGACCGCCTGCAGCTGCGTCATCTGGGTCGACAGCTCGTTGAGGCGCTGACTCTCGACGTCGAGGCGCTCGTCGACCGACACGATGCCGTTGGAGCGCTGGTACTTCGACAGCTTGCGCTGGGCCGCCTCGAAGCGTTCGCGTACCGCCTGAGACTGGGTCTCGTAGAAGGTCGCGAACTCCTTGGCCGGCTGCACCTTCAGGTCGAGCTGCGTCGCGATGTAGGCCCGAGCCACCGCGTTCGCCGCGTCGGCCGCGAAGCGCGCGTCGGGCGCGCGCAGGCTGATCTCGATCACCGTGCTGTTCTGGGAGGGCTGGATGCGCACCCGGTCGATCAGGCGTTCGGCGAAGAACTGCTCCATCGAGCCGCGTCCGCCGGTCGCCTGCTGGAAGATCCGCTGCGCGACGTCGCTGCGCTCGATGCCGAGCATGCGGACCGCGGCCAGCGCCACGCGCTGGCTTCGGATGACGTCGACCTGGGTGGCGAGGAAGCCCGGAGAGAGCGCGGTCGCCGAGGGCGAGTCGACGAGCGACTCGCGGGCACGTCCGCCGTCGATCATCAGGCGCGTGGTGGCGACGTAGTTGCGTGGCCACAGCGTGGCGATCGCGGCGGTCGCCGCGATGACCAGCGAGCACACCAGGACGAACAGGCCGCGACGCGACCACAGGAGCAGCAGGAAGTCGGTCAGGGGCATGGTGGCCTCTCGGTTCTGCCCTTTCGGGGTGTGGGGAGCCCGTTCATCGGAGTGCGCCGACGCCGCGGTCGACCGAGCCCGATGCATCGGATCGGGCCGGTCCGCCGATGGAGCGGCCGGGCGCCTGGACGCGGGCGTCGGCCGGTGCGCTCGCGGTCGGCGCGAACTCGCCGAGGAGCGTGACCCTCGCGTCGCGGCGCATTGCGTCGACCGCGTCGTCGATGACGGCACGGCGACGCTGCTCGAGCAGGTGGCGCTCGATCCAGGCGTCGCTCTTCGGGCCCTCGCCCGGACGCACGTCGATCCGGCGCAGGTGGAGCACCTGCAGCGACGGCGGCGTGCCCAGCACGACCAGATCCCCTTCGGCGCGCTGCTGAAGCGTGGCGGCGAGCGCGGGCCCCGCCTCTTCGGGGAGCAGCGTGCCGCTCTGCCGCACGAAGGCAACGCCGCGCACCGAGAGCCAGTCCGCCACCTCGTCGATGCGGCGGGCGGTCGACACCCGGGCACGCAGCCCCGCCGCGTCCACCGTCGCCGAATCGGTCGTCAGTCGCTCGATCGCGTAGACCCGGCGTTTCGAGAACAGCGCGGGATGTGCTTCGCGAAAGACGCGGATCTCGTCGGCGCCGGGTCGCGGCACGGCCGACGCGATGCGCTCGACCGCCGCCTGGGCATGGATGCGGTCGATCGCCGCCTGCGTCTGCGCCAGCAC
>JAIYAG010000560.1 GCA_027489195.1 Burkholderiales bacterium
CGGCGCTGCCGACCCTGGCCGCGACCTTCCTGATCGCGCGTCTGACACGGCGCTGAGCGTCGGCGGGCCGGCTGACGTACGATCGGGCTCCGACGTCCCGATCCGCGCCCAAGCCATGCTGCCGCTGTCCGTCCTCGATCTGGTTCCCGTTCGCCTCGGCGACACGCCCGCCGACGCGCTGCGCAAGTCGCTCGAGCTCGCGCGCACCGCCGAGCGCTGCGGCTACACCCGCTACTGGGTGGCCGAGCACCACAACATGACCGGCATCGCGAGCTCCGCGACCTCGGTGGTGATCGGCTACCTCGCCGGCGGCACCAGCACGATCCGCGTCGGCTCGGGCGGCATCATGCTGCCCAACCACTCGCCGCTGGTGATCGCCGAGCAGTTCGGCACGCTCGAGTCGCTGTACCCCGGCCGCATCGACCTGGGCCTCGGGCGCGCGCCCGGCACCGACCAGGCGACCTCGCGCGCGTTGCGCGTGGACCCGCGCGCCGCCGAGCACTTCCCCGACGACATCGCCGCGCTGCGCATGCTGTTCGACGAGGCCGAGCCCGGCCAGGCGGTGCGCGCGGTGCCCGGCGCCGGCCTGAAGGTGCCGCTGTGGATCCTCGGCTCGAGCCTGTACGGCGCGCAGGTCGCCGCCCACTTCGGCCTGCCCTACGGCTTCGCGTCGCACTTCGCGCCCGACGAGCTCGATGGCGCGATCCGCATCTACCGCGAGCGCTTCCGCCCGTCCGAACAGCAGACGCGCCCGCACGCGATGCCCTGCATCAACGTGATCGTCGCCGACACCGACGCCGAGGCCACGCGCCTGTTCAGCAGCATCCAGCAGCGCTTCGTCGACATGGTGCGCAACCGCCGCGGCCTGCTGTCGCCGCCGCTCGACGACATCGAGTCGTACTGGACGCCGCACGAGAAGGCGCATGCGATGCGCATGCTCGCCTGCTCGTTCGTGGGCTCGCCCGAGACGGTGCGCCGCACGCTGCAGGCCTTCATCGAGCGCACCGGCGCCGACGAGCTGATGGTGAGCGCCGCCATCTACGACCAGGCCGCGCGGCTGCGCTCGTACGAGCTGCTCGCCGAGGTCGGCCAGTCGCTGCAGCCGTCCCGCAGCGCGCTGCTCGCCACCGCCTGAGGCGCCATGACGGATCGCAGCTTCGAGTTCTTCTTCGACATCGCCTCCGGCTACAGCTGGCTGGCGGCCACCCAGGTCGAGGCCCTCGCGCGCCGCACCGGCTCGGTCGCCATCTGGCGGCCGTTCTCGCTCGGGTTCGCGTTCAAGGCCTCGGGCAACGAGACGCCGGCGCGCATCCCCGCCAAGGCCGAGTGGCTGACGGCCGACCTCGCCCGCTGGGCGAAGCGCTACGGCATCGCCTACACCTATCCGTCGCGCTTCCCCATCGCGTCGATGGGCGCGCTGCGGCTGCTGGTGGCCGCACGCCGCCTGCACGGCGACGAGGCGCTGCCGCGGCTCGCCGCGACGCTGTTCGACGCGGCCTGGGGCCACGACCGCGACGTCGCCGACCCGCTGGTGCTCGCGCGCTGCGCGCAGGACGCCGGCTTCGACCCCGAACCGCTGCTGGCCATCGTCGACGCCCCCGAGACCAAGGCCGAGCTCAAGGCCAACACCGACGACGCGATCGCGCGCAAGGTGTTCGGCGCGCCCGCGTTCTTCGTCGACGGCGAACTGCACTGGGGCAACGACCGGCTCGACTTCGTCGAGGAGGCGTTGCGCGCGCGGGCGTCTTGATCCGGGGCGCGGTGCGGCCGATGCGCCTCGCATTCGGGGTGGTGGCCGGGCTGCTGCTCGGATCGGGGCTCGCGGGCTGCGCCGGGCCGGGCCCGCAGGCCGCCTCACCTGTCTCCACGTCCGCATCGGCACCGGCGCCCGCTTCGGCAGCCGCAGCCGGGCCCTCGCCCGCCTCCGTCCGTCCCCTCGCCTTCGCCAGCACCCTCTCCTGCGGCGAGCGCAGCGCCACGGTCGGCTCGCGCGGCAACGCATGGGTGCTGGCCGTCGAAGGCCGCGAGCTGACCCTGCGCACGGTGCCCGCGCCCGTCGGCGTGCGCTACGAAGCCGTCGACGAGCCCGGCACCAGCGTGGCCAACGTCGGCGACCGCGCCCGCGTCGTCGTGCGCGGCGAGGCCTGGCCCGAGTGCCGCACCGGTCCGCTCGCCTCGGGCGCGCCGCCCGGCCCGCCGTCCTTCGCCGCACGCGGCCACGAGCCCGCCTGGCGGCTCGAGCTGGACGGCGCGCGCATCCGCTTCGTGCCCGGCATGGACGGCGCTGCCATCGAGGCGCGCACGCCTGCGGCACAGCCCGCCGGTGCCGGCCGCCGCTGGACGGCGAGCGCGCAGGGCCGCCCGCTGACGGTCACCGCGACCGAGCGCGTCTGCACCGACACCATGACCGGCATGCCGCATCCGCTCGAGGTCTCGGTCGGGCACGACGGCCGCGACTGGCGCGGCTGCGGCGGCGAGCCCGCGATGCTGCTGGGCGGCGCCGAATGGGTGGTCGAGGACATCGACGGCGGCGGCATCATCGACCGCTCGCGCGCCACGCTCGTCTTCCTGCCCGACGGCCGCATCGCCGGCCGCGCGTCGTGCAACGAGTACGTCGGACGCTGGACGCTGGACGCCGAGCGCCTGTCGATCGGCAACCTGGCGGGCACCGCGAAGGCCTGCGCACCGTCACTCATGCTGCAGGAACGGCGCTTCCTCGACCGCATGAAGGCGGTGTCGCGCTTCGAGATCACGCCCGAGGGCGCGCTGCGCCTGCTCGCCGACGGACCGGGCTCGCTGCTGGCGCGCCGCTGACCCGCCCCCCCCACCGCCCCGCTCAGGAGCCGCGATGCCCAAGGTGTACAAGCAGATCGTCGCCGACATCGGCGAGATGACCGCCAAGATCCGTGCCGAAGCGCCCGGCACGATGGACGGCTTCAACGCGATGGCGAAGGCCACGATGGCCGACGGCGCGCTGTCGATCGGCACCAAGGAGCTGATCGCGCTGGCGATCGGCGTGGCCACGCGCTGCGACGGCTGCATCGGCTATCACGCCAAGGCCCTGGTGCGCGCCGGCGTGCCGCGCGCGCAGCTCGTCGAGATGCTCGCCGTCGCGACCTACATGGGCGGCGGCCCCTCGCTGATGTATGCCGCCGATGCGCTGCGCGCGTACGAGGAGTTCGGCGGCCCCGCCGCATGAAGGCGGAGGGCCTGCGCGCGCTCGCCGCCGCCTTCCCGCACGCCGGCCGCCTCGAGGCGATCGTGCTGCGCCCCGCGCGGCGCGAGCCCGCGCGGCGGGTCGACGAGGCCCTCGCCGTGGCCGCGCGCGGCCTCGACGGCGACCGGGCGAGCGCCCGGACATCACGGGTCCCCGGCGGCGGCGCGCGCCAGGTCACGCTGATCCAGGCCGAGCACCTGCCGGCGATCGCCGCGCTCGCGAGGCGCGACG
>JAIYAG010000193.1 GCA_027489195.1 Burkholderiales bacterium
CGTGTCGGCCGCGCAGTTCTCGCCCGAGCTGTTCGAGTCGACCGTGCCCGGGGCCCTGCGGCGGCACGGCATCGCCGCCTCGGACATCGAGCTGGAGATCACCGAGACGGTGATGATGCGCCAGCTCGAGGATGCCGAGGCCGACGCGATCCAGGCCCTGCGCGCGCGCGGGCTCCGGCTGCTGCTCGACGACTTCGGCACCGGCTTCTCGTCGCTGTCCTACCTGCAGCGCTTCCCGCTCGACGGGCTCAAGATCGACCGCAGCTTCGTCGCGCGGCTGCCCCACGCACGGGACTCGCGCGCGATCGTCGAGGCCATCGTCGGCCTGTCGCGCGAGCTGTCGATCGTCAGCATCGCCGAGGGCGTCGAGACCGAGGAACAGGCGGCGTGGCTGCGCCGGGCCGGCTGCAACGAGCTGCAGGGCTTCCTCTATGCCCGGCCGATGCCGGCGGCGCAGATCGAGGCGCTCCTCTCGGCCGGCGGCCCGCGCATCGCGGCCGGGGCGAGCCCGCTCACCGTCTGAGCCCCGCGCCCGCAAGGTCCGCCGGGCGGCCGACGCCGAAGCGGTCGGCCGACGGGGGCCGGACGCCAACAGCGTCACGGCCGGCCGCGTCCGTCGTCGCTACACTCGACCCGATGGCGACCTTCCCGACACACCTCTTCTGGGCCTACGGCGGGCTGAGCGGGCTCGAGACGCTGTCCGTGCGCAGCTTCGTCGCGCAGGGCTACCAGCCGATCGTCTGGACCTACGGCGACCTGCCGAACCTGCCCGCCGGCGCCACGGCCCGCGATGCCCGCGAGGTGCTCCCGGAGTCGGCGGTGTTCGTCAACAAGGCGGGCTCCTATGCGAGCTTCGCCGACCTGTTCCGGTACGAGCTGCTGCAGCGCTTCGGCGGCCTGTGGTCAGACACCGACGTGATCGCGATCGCCGGGCCGGCCTCGCTGCCCGACGCGCCCTTCCTCGTCACCGAGCGCTGGAAGGACGGCCATCCCGCGATCGCCGCCGCCAAGTCGATCGCCCGCAAGGCGCTCGGCATCCAGCGCGCGCCGCGCATCAACAACAACGTGATCTTCGTGCCGCGGCCGCAGGAGGGCGATCTGATCGACCTCGCGCTCGCCTATGCGCGGCGCTTCCCGAAGGATCGGGTCGTGTGGTCGGAACTCGGGCCCGAGCTGCTCACGGCGATCGCCCGGATCCACGCGACCCACGGCTTCCTGCTGCAGCCGCCGGCCTTCGCGAACCCGATCCCGCACTGGGAGTGTCCGGCGCGACTGCTTGCGCCGAATGCGGCGATGCCCGAGGGCACCGCATTCCTGCACTGCTACAACGAGACCTGGCGCGAGGCGAAGCTCGACAAGAACGCGCCCTTCCCGAAGGGCAGCCTGATGGCCGGCCTGGCCGAGCGCTACCTGTAGAGACGGGCGCGACGCCGGGCGGCTACTTCAGCTGCCCGTGGCACTGCTTGAACTTGCGGCCGCTGCCGCAGGGGCACGGGTCGTTGCGGCCGACCTTGGTGCCGAAGCGCCGGTACGGCGCATCCTTGTCGTCGTCGGGCAGCGCAGGCGCCTCCTGCACCGCGAGCGCCACCGACTCGGGGTCGGCGTCCGGCGCGGCGGCGAACTCGGCATGGGTGTACGACGCCTGCGTGTACGCGGCCTCGGCCTGCTGCTCGACCTGCTGCTCGACCTGCTGCGCCTCCTCGGCCGACTGGATCCGCACGTTCATCAGGATCTTGACGACCTCGTTGCGGATGTTCTGCAGCATCGACTCGAACAGCTCGAAGGACTCGCGCTTGTACTCCTGCTTCGGGTTCTTCTGCGCGTAGCCGCGCAGGTGGATGCCCTGGCGCAGGTGGTCGAGCGCCGACAGGTGCTCGCGCCAGCGCTGGTCGATCGACTGCAGCATGATCGAGCGCTCGAAGCCGGCGAAGCCCTCGCGGCCCACGGCCTCGACCTTCTCGGCGTAGCGCGCGTCGGCGGCCTTCAGCACCGCGGCCAGCAGGTCCGCATCGCTCGCCTCGCCTTCGAGCATCGCGGCGAGCGGGACCTCGAGACTCCAGTCGTCCTGCAGCACCTTCTCGAGGCCGGGGATGTCCCACTGCTCGGCGACGCTCTCCTCCGGCACGTGCTGCCGGAAGAGCTCGGTGAAGACGCCGTGGCGCAGCCCGCCGAGCAGCTCGTCGGTGTCGGTGGTCTCGAGCAGCTCGTTGCGCTGCTGGTAGATGACCTTGCGCTGGTCGTTGGAGACGTCGTCGTACTCGAGCAGCTGCTTGCGGATGTCGAAGTTGCGCGCCTCGACCTTGCGCTGCGCGCTCTCGATCGAGCGCGTGACCATGCCCGCCTCGATCGCCTCGCCCTCGGGCAGCTTCAGGCGATCCATGATCGACTTCAGCCGGTCGCCCGCGAAGATCTTCAGCAGCGGATCGTCCATCGACAGGTAGAACCGCGACGAGCCCGGGTCGCCCTGCCGGCCCGAGCGGCCGCGCAGCTGGTTGTCGATCCGGCGCGACTCGTGACGCTCGGTGCCGATGATGTGCAGGCCGCCGGCCGCCACCACCTGGTCGTGCAGCGCCTGCCAGCCCGAGCGCAGCGCCTCGGACTGCGCCTGCTTGGCGGCGTCGTCGAGGTCGCCGCGCGCCATCAGCTGGTCGATCTGCTTGCCGGCATTGCCGCCGAGCACGATGTCGGTGCCGCGGCCGGCCATGTTGGTCGCGATCGTGATCGTGTGCGGCCGGCCGGCCTCGGCGACGATCTGCGCCTCCTGGGCGTGCTGCTTGGCGTTCAGCACGTTGTGCGGCAGCTTCGCCTCCTTGATCATCCCCGAGAGCAGCTCGGAGTTCTCGATCGAGGTGGTGCCGACCAGCACCGGCTGGCCGCGCTGGTGGCAGTCCTGGATGTCCGCCAGGATCGCGTCGAACTTCTCCTTGGACGTCCGGAAGACCTGGTCCTGCCGGTCCTTGCGGACCATCGGGCGGTGCGTCGGGATCAGCACCGTCTCGAGGCTGTAGATCTCCTGGAACTCGTAGGCCTCGGTGTCCGCCGTGCCCGTCATGCCGGCGAGCTTGCCGTACATGCGGAAGTAGTTCTGGAAGGTGATCGACGCGAGGGTCTGGTTCTCGGACTGGATCCGCACCCCTTCCTTCGCCTCGACCGCCTGGTGCAGGCCGTCCGACCAGCGCCGCCCGGGCATCAGCCGGCCGGTGAACTCGTCGACGATGATCACCTCGCCGTCCTGGACCACGTACTGCTGGTCGCGGAAGAACAGCGTGTGCGCGCGCAGCGCCACCGTCAGGTGGTGCATCGACAGGATGTTGGCCGCGTCGTAGAGGCTGGCGCCCTCGGGCAGGATGCCGAGCTGCGTGAGGATCTGCTCGGCCTTCTCGTGCCCGGCCTCGGACAGGTGGACCTGGTGGCCCTTGCGGTCCACCCAGTAGTCGCCCGGCGGATCCGGCTCGTTGGTCTTGGGCTCCGACTCCATCGGCGCGAGGAGCGGCGGGACCTGGTTCATCCGGACGTAGAGCTCGGTGTGGTCCTCGGCCTGGCCGGAGATGATCAGCGGCGTACGGGCCTCGTCGATCAGGATCGAGTCCACCTCGTCGACGATGGCGTACGACAGGCCGCGCTGCACGCGGTCCTTGGCGTCGTAGACCATGTTGTCGCGCAGGTAGTCGAAGCCGAACTCGTTGTTCGTGCCGTATGTCAGGTCGGCCGAGTACGCTTCCTTCTTGAGCGCGTGCGGCATCTGGGACAGGTTCACGCCCACCGTCAGGCCGAGGAAGTTGTAGAGCTTCCCCATCCACTCGGCGTCGCGGCGGGCGAGGTAGTCGTTGACGGTGATGACGTGGACGCCCTTGCCCTCCAGGGCGTTCAGGTAGGTCGGCAG
>JAIYAG010000211.1 GCA_027489195.1 Burkholderiales bacterium
CCGGCGTCCAGCGCGCCCAGCCTGCCTCGGGCTCGATGTACGCATGCTCGACGTGCGAGGTGCCCACCCGCAGCGACACGCGCCGCGGCGCGTCCGCGAGCGCCGCATCGACGTCGCCGCGGACCACGCGCCCGCGGCACAGCACGTTGTCGGGGAAGCGGGCGTGCAGCGGCGCCGCCCCCGGGGCCAGCGCGTCGCCGGGCGCCTCGAGTGCCGGCAGCACCGTCCAGTCGATCGGGATCGCGGCCGGATCGACGGCCTCGATCGCGTCGCGCTCGCCGGCCAGCACCAGCACCGCCTCGCCGCGGAACCGGACCGCGCCGTCGGCCACCGCCGGCTGGTCGCGCAGGTCGGCGAAGATGGCGAAGCGGTTGTTCGGCACGTCCGAGGCCAGCACGACGCCGGCCACGCCGGGGTGCGCGCGGACGAAGGCGCCGAGGTCTCCGAACACGAAGCGCGCATGCGGATGCGGCGAGCGGACGACCCGCAGCCAGAGGGCGTCGGCGGGCGCCTCGTCGGCGCCGAAGCGTTCGGTGCCCAGCACCTTCGCGGGCGCGTCCAGCCGCGGCAGGCGGGCGCCGACGGCGGTACCGGCGCGCGGCTCGGCATCGGCGACCGGGGCGGCGTCGCCGTGCGCGACCGACAGCACCGCCTCGACGATCTTGCGGTAGCCGGTGCAGCGGCACAGCACGCCGGCGAGCCCGTCGAGCACCTGCGCCTCGGTGGGCGCCGGCACGCGGCGCAGCAGGTCGGTCGCGGCCATCAGCATGCCGGGCGTGCAGATGCCGCACTGCGCCGCGCCGTGCGCCACGAAGGCCTGCTGGAGCGGCGAGAGCGTGCCGTCGGGTCCGGCCAGTCCCTCGACGGTGAGCACCTCGCCGCCGGCGCACTGCCCGAGCGGCACGATGCAGGCGCAGGCCTGCTCGCCGTCGACCAGCACCGTGCAGGCGCCGCAGTCGCCGGCGCTGCATCCGAGCTTGGTGCCGGCCAGGCCGAGGTCGTCGCGCAGCCAGTCGGCGAGCCGCCTGGCGGGTGCCGCGCCGAGCGCGTGCTCGACGCCGTTGACGCGGACCGGCGCGAGTGCCTCAGGGCGCTCGGCGGGCTCGAGCGGCTCGCGCAGGCCGGGCAGCGGATCGGACGGAAGGTTCATGCGGCGAGGTCTCCGAACGCACGGCGCAGCAGCGTCGCGACCGCGTCCAGTCGGTAGGCGGCCGTGCCGCGCACGTCGTCGATCGGGGCGAGCGGCGCGAGCACCGCGGGGTCGCGCAGCGCACGGGCGGCGGTCTCGGCGATCGCCTCGCGGGGCGTGCCCTCGAGGGCCGCCTCGAGCGCGGGCAGCCGGCGCGCGGCGGCCGAGCACGAGCCGACCGCGGCACCGACCCGCGCCGCGCGACCGGCGGCATCCACGTCGACCGAGACCGCGACCATCGCGATCGAGATCACGAGGTACCGGCGGTGGCCGAGCTTGAGGAAGCGCGAGCGTGCGGCGGGCGTGCCGCGCGGCAGCCGGACCGCGACCAGCAGCTCGTCGGGCGCGAGCGCGGTGCGGCGCGCACCCAGCACGAAGTCGGCCAGCGCCAGCGTGCGCGTGCCGCGCAGGCTGGCCAGCTCGACGCGCGCATCCAGCGCCAGCAGGGCCGGCACGCCATCGGCCGCGGGCGACGCGTTGCACAGGTTGCCGCCGAGCGTGCCGCGGTTCTGGACCTGCGGCCCGCCGACCTCGATCGCGGCCTGCGCGAGCGCGGCCAGCGCGGGCGCGAGCGGCGCGCGCACGAGATCGGTCCAGGTGGTGAGCGCGCCGATCCGCCAGTGATCGGGCGCGGCCTCGATGCCGCGCAGCGCGGCGATGCGCGAGAGGTCGAGCACGTCGGACTCGAGGGCCCGGCCGACCCGCGCCGGATAGAAGTCGGTGCCGCCCGCGACCACCGCGGGGCGCCCCGCGGCGAGTCGTTCCAAGGCCTTGCCGAGATCGTCCGGACGACCGTACACCCGCTGCCCCCTGAATGAAGCGAACACTTCATTGCGCTTGGAGGGCAACGGTAACCGGGCTAGAATCCTCCGTCAATCGGAACGCGTTCCGCGCTCCGCCCAGCGCCCTTTCCGGCACGGACGGCCATGCCCCACATCGTCACCGAGTCCTGCATCCGCTGCAAATTCACCGACTGCGTCGACGTGTGTCCCGTCGACTGTTTCCGGGAGGGGCCGAACATGCTGGTCATCGACCCGGACGAATGCATCGACTGCGCGGTCTGCATCCCCGAGTGCCCGGTCGAGGCGATCAAGGCCGAGGAAGACGTGCCGGCCGACCAGCAGAAGTTCGTCGCGATCAACGCCGAACTCGCCAAGCTCTGGCCGAGCATCACGCGCACCAAGCCCCAGCTCGCCGACGCCGACGCCTGGAAGGACGTCAAGGACAAGCTTCAGTACCTGGACAAGTGACCGATGGCTGACGCGACCCCGGGTACCGGCGATCCCCTGACCGCGGCCCCGGGAGGCGCGTCCGGCTCCACGCTGGCCCTGGCGTTCGGGCTCGCCTTCGACGACCTCCACCACCGCCCGGGCCTGCTGCGCCTGGACGCCCGGTGGCTCGACTTCCTGACCGACGCGGCGCCGGCGCTGGCCGGGCGCTACGCGAGCGCGCGCACCGCGCCCGACGCCCTCGACGCCAAGGCCGAGGCCGCGCTGCTCATCGAGACGGGCCCGGTCGTCGACGCCTTCGTCGCCCGCCTGTTCGGCATCGAGGCCGAGTTCGCCGAGCTGCGCGCCTCGCACGCGGGGCTCGACCCGCTGTGGCGGGTGAAGTGGAAGTTCGTCAAGCGCCAGGCGCTGCTGTCTGTCACGCCCGAGCAGCTCGCGGCCTTCGACGCCGATGCGGCGCGCGCGCGGCTCGCCGAGGCGGTCGCCGCACACGGCGGTGACGGCGCGGCCTGGACCGCGCCCGGCTCCGGCCGCGACGAGCTCGGATTCGCGCACGCCGTGCTGGCCTGGCAGGCCGCTGCGCCCGCCCACGACGCGCTGCTCGAGCTCGCCAAGCTGTATGCGGCCTGGGCGGTCACCACGCCCGCCGGCCAGCACCGCCATGAACGCGGCGTGCTGTTCCGCCAGCCCGGCAAGGTCGATCCGTACGAGCTGCTGGTGCATGCGCGCACCGACGCGCGCGACGGTGTGCAGGTCACGACGATCCGTCCCGAGCACATCCGGCGCCGGCTCGACCCTACCCGCGCGCCGTTCGCGCTGACCGACCCGGGCACCGACCTCGCCGGCGCGCTCGACCAGACGAACTACTGCATCCTCTGCCACAAGCAGGGCAAGGACTCGTGCTCGAAGGGCCTGCGCGACAAGCCGGGCCCGGACGGCGAGGTGGTGTTCAAGCGCTCGGCCTTCGGCAACGAGCTCGCCGGCTGCCCGCTCGAGGAGCGGATCTCCGAGTTCCACACGCTCAAGAACGACGGGCATGCGATCGCGGCGCTGGCGATGATCGTCATCGACAACCCGATGCTCGCGGCCACCGGCCACCGCATCTGCAACGACTGCATGAAAGGCTGCATCTACCAGAAGCAGACCCCGGTCGACATCCCGCAGGCCGAGACCCGCACCCTGAAGGACATCCTCGAGCTGCCCTGGGGCTTCGAGGTCTATGCGCTGCTGTCGCGCTGGAACCCGCTGAACCTCAGGCGCCCGCTGCCCGCCGCCGACAGCGGCCGCCGCGTGCTGGTGGTCGGCACCGGGCCCGCGGGCTTCACGCTCGCGCACCACCTGATGAACGACGGCCACCAGGTGGTCGCGGTCGACGGACTCAAGATCGAGCCGCTGCCGCCGGCGCTGTCGGGCGTTGCCGAGGACGGTTCGCGCGTGCCCTTCGAGCCGGTGCGCGACGTCGCCTCGCTGCGCGAGCCGCTCGACGACCGCAGGCTCGCGGGCTTCGGCGGCGTGGCGGAGTACGGCATCACGGTGCGCTGGGACAAGAACTTCCTCAAGCTGATCCGGCTGCTGCTCGAACGGCGCGACCGGTTCTCGCTGATCGGCGGCGTGCGCTTCGGCGGCACGCTCGGCGTCGAGGATGCCTGGCGCCTGGGCTTCGACCACATCGCGCTCGCCATCGGCGCCGGGCGCCCGACCACGCTCGACATCCCGAACGGCCTGGCGCGCGGCGTGCGCACCGCGAGCGACTTCCTGATGGCGCTGCAGCTGACCGGCGCGGCCAAGGCCGAGTCGATCGCCAACATGCAGCTGCGCCTGCCGGTCGTGGTGATCGGCGGCGGCCTCACCGCGATCGACACCGCCACCGAGTCGCTCGCCTACTACGTCGTGCAGGTCGACAAGTTCCTGCTGCGCCACGAGGCCCTCGTCGCGCGCCTGGGCGAGGCGGCCGTGCGCGCCGGCTCGCGCGAGGAAGAGCGCGAGCTCGGCGACGAGTTCATCGCGCACGGCCGGGCGATCCGCGCCGAGCGCGAGGCGGCGCGCGCCGAGGGCCGGCCGGCGCGGATCGTCGAGCTGCTCGACACCTGGGGCGGCGTGACCCTCGCGTACCGCAAGCGACTGATCGACGCCCCCTCGTACACGCTGAACCACGAGGAGGTGGAGAAGGCGCTCGAGGAAGGCATCCGCTTCGCCGAGTGCCTCGACCCGCGGCGCATCGACGTCGACGCGCGGGGCGCCGTGCGCTCGATCACGCTGGCGCGCCAGCACCGCGATGCCGACGGCGGCTGGCGCGCAGAGGGCGAGACCGTGCTGCCCGCGCGCAGCGTCTTCGTCGCCGCCGGCACCCAGCCGAACACCGTGCTGGCGCGCGAGGACCCCGAGCACTTCACCCTCGACGGGCGCTATTTCCGCGCGCTCGACGAGCAGGGCCGACCGGTCAGGCCCGAGCACCAGCGCGCCAAGCCCACGCAGGCGCGGGTGCTGATGTCGGGGGCCCCGGGTGAGCGCTGGATCTCGTACTTCGGCGACGTGCATCCGAGCTGGTTCGGCAACGTGGTCAAGGCGATGGGCTCGGCCAAGCAGGGCTGGCCGGTGATCGCCCGGGTGCTCGCGCAGCGCGCCCCCGCGTCCGACGAGTCGCCGCAGGCATTCGCCGCGCGGCTGAACGGCCTGCTGCGCGCACGCGTGGTGAGCGTCGAACGGCTCGCGCCGAACATCGTCGAGGTGGTGGTGCACGCGCCGCTGGCCGCCGCGCAGTTCCAGCCCGGCCAGTTCTACCGCCTGCAGAACTTCGAGTCGTGCGCGCCGCGGGTGGTCGCCCCCGGCCTCGCGCCCACGCGTCTCGCGATGGAGGGCCTGGCGCTCACCGGCGCCTGGGTCGACCGGGCGCGCGGACTGGTCTCCACCATCGTGCTGGAGATGGGCGGCTCGTCCGACCTGTGCCGCCGACTGGAACCGGGCGAGCCCGTGGTGCTGATGGGCCCGACCGGCGCGCCGACGCACATCGCGGCCGGCGAGACCGTTGTGCTCGCCGGCGGCGGGCTGGGCAACGCAGTGCTGTTCTCGATCGGCGCGGCCTTTCGCGCGGCCGGCTCGAAGGTGCTGTACTTCGCCGGCTACAAGAAGCGTGTCGACCGCTACAAGGTCGCCGAGATCGAGGCCGCCGCAGACGTGGTCGTCTGGTGCTGCGACGAGTCGCCGGGCTTCGAGCCGACACGGGCGCAGGACCGCGCCTTCGACGGGAACATCGTTCAGGCGATGCTGGCCTGGGCTACCGGCACGCCGCTGCGCGCGCCTGCGGGCAGCGTCGACGACGGCGTGCGGCCGCTGCGGCTCGCCGACGGCGACCGCATCGTCGCGATCGGCTCCGACCGGATGATGGCCGCGGTGGCGCTCGCCCGGCACGGCGTGCTCGCGCCGCACGTCAAGCCCGGGCACCGGGCGATCGGCTCGATCAACTCCCCCATGCAATGCATGATGAAGGAGATCTGCGCCCAGTGCCTGCAGCCCCAGGTCGACCCCGCGACCGGACGCACGCGCTACGTGTTCTCCTGCTTCGATCAGGACCAGCCGCTCGACGTGGTGGATTTCGGCGCGCTCGACGCCCGTCTGCGCCAGAACTCCGTACAGGAGAAGCTGACCGCACGCTGGATCGCCGAGTGTCTGGCGGCCCTGGCGACCGGCTGAGCCGCCGGACCGGGCCCGGCGCTTGCCCGGGCTGTCCCCGTCCGAGGGCAAACCCTTGGTGCATTGCGCAACGTCGGCCCACCGCCCGGCGTGCGCCACGGTCCGATCGGAACAGAATGCGGACAATGTGTTGAATGTTGCATTGCAACAAGACGGTGCGCGGACGATAATCGCGCCGTTTCGTCAATCGGAGCCGTACCCGTGCTCTATCAGGTTCGTGAAGCGCAGCGCGCTGTCCTCAATCCCCTGTCCAGCTGGGCCGAGGCCATGAGCCAGCTGTACAGCAATCCGTACAGCCCGTACGCCTACACGGCCTTCGCGCCACGGATGGCGGCCGGCTTCGAGCTGCTGCATCGGCTCGGCAAGGAGTACGAGAAGCCGGGCTGGGACCTGAAGACCACCCCGATGGACGGCCACGAGGTCTCCATCGTCGAGCGGATCGAGCTGAGCAAGCCGTTCTGCAACCTCATCCGCTTCGACCGCCTGCTGCCCAAGGCGCTCGAGGCCCGCAAGGCCGACCCGGTCGTGCTGGTGGTCGCGCCGCTGTCCGGCCACCACGCGACGCTGCTGCGCGACACCGTGCGGGCCCTGCTGCCGGATCACAACGTCTACGTCACCGACTGGCTCGATGCACGGATGGTGTCGGTCTCGCAGGGTCCGTTCCACCTGCACGACTACGTCGCCTACGTCGCGCAGTTCATCCGTCACCTCGGGCCGGACGTGCACCTGATCTCGGTATGCCAGCCGACGGTGCCGGTCATGGCCGCGGTGTCGCTGATGTCGACGCTCGACGACCCGAAGCTGCCGAAGACGATGACGATGATGGGCGGGCCCATCGACACCCGCAAGAGCCCGACGCAGGTGAACAACCTCGCCACCGAGAAGTCATTCACCTGGTTCGAGCGGACCGTGATCTACCGCGTGCCGGGCAAGTACCCCGGCGCCGGACGCTCGGTCTACCCGGGCTTCCTGCAGCACGCGGGCTTCGTCGCGATGAACCCCGATCGCCATGCCGAGTCGCACTGGGACTTCTACATGAACCTGGTGCGCGGCGGCGACGAGGATGCCGAGAGCCACCGCAAGTTCTACGACGAGTACAACGCGGTGCTGGACCTGCCGGCCGAGTATTACCTGGACACCATCAAGACGGTGTTCCAGGAGCACCGGCTGCCGCTCGGGACCTGGGAGATGCCCTTCGAGGGCCGCACGATGCTCGTGGCGCCCGAGGACATCCGCAAGGTCGCGCTGTTCTCGATCGAGGGCGAGCTCGACGACATCTCGGGCGTGGGCCAGACGAGCGCCGCGCTCGACCTGTGCCGCAACCTGCCGAAGAAGATGAAGCGGCAGATGGTCGCGCAGGGAGCCGGGCACTACGGCATCTTCGCCGGCCGCCGCTGGCGTGAGATCATCTGCCCGCAGATCCGCGACTTCATCCGCGAGCACGCCTGAAGCCCCACGCCCCGATCCAGAACGCCTCCCCGAGCGCCGCGCCCGACACCGTCGACGCGGCGCTCGTCGCTCGCATCGACGCGATCGACGCGCTGCTGCCCCAGACCCAGTGCACGAAGTGCGGCCACGGCGGCTGCCTGCCCTATGCGCGCGCCATCGTCGCCGACGGCGCACCGATCGACCGCTGCCCGCCGGGCGGCGCGGTCGGTATCGTGCTGCTCGCGGCCGCGACCGGGCGGCCGGTCGTGCCCGCGGTCGACCCGGCCTGCGGCACCGAGCAGCCGCGGCGCATCGCGCGCATCGTCGCCGAGCTGTGCATCGGCTGCACCAAGTGCATCCAGGCCTGCCCGGTCGACGCGATCGCGGGCGCGCCCCGGCGCCTGCACGCGGTGATCCCCGAGCTGTGCAGCGGCTGCGACCTGTGCGTCGCGCCCTGCCCGGTCGACTGCATCGAGATGATCGAGCCGCCGCCGGCGCTCGCCGCCTGGTCGCTCGGCGACGCCGACGCCGCACGCACCCGCCATCGCCAGCGTGCGCGGCGCCTGGAGCGGGTGGCTGCCGAGGACCTCGAGCGTCATGCCGACGAGGCGCATGCAAAGCTCGATGCGCTGGCGGCCGAGCCGCAGGACGCCGCCGTGCTGCGCAAGCGCGCGACCGTCGAGGCCGCGATCGCGCGGGCGCGCGCCCGGCTGGAGGCGCCCCGATGAAGGTGGCCGACCGCATCGAGCTGTTCACCCGGCTGCAGGCGGGCAACCCGACGCCCACGACCGAGCTCGAGTACACGACGCCCTTCGAGCTGCTCGCAGCGGTGCTGCTGTCGGCGCAGGCGACCGACCGCGGCGTGAACGCCGCCACGCGCAAGCTCTTCCCGGTCGCGAACACGCCGGCCGCGATCCTCGCGCTCGGCGTGGAGGGCCTCGAGTCCTACATCAGGACGATCGGGCTGTACCACTCCAAGGCGAAGCACCTGATCGAGGCCTGCCGCATCCTCGTAGAGGTCCACGGCGGTGAGGTGCCCCGCGACCGCGAAGCGCTCGAGCACCTGCCGGGCGTGGGCCGCAAGACCGCCAACGTCGTGCTGAACACCGCGTTCGGCGAGCCGACGATCGCAGTGGACACGCACATCTTCCGCGTCTCGAACCGCCTGAAGCTCGCGGTCGGCAAGACCCCGCTCGCGGTCGAGACCGGCCTGATGAAGGCGGTGCCTCCCGCGTTCAGGCAGGATGCGCATCACTGGCTGATCCTGCACGGGCGCTACGTCTGCAAGGCGCTCAAGCCGGAGTGCTGGCGCTGTCCGGTGGCCGACCTGTGCCCGTACCGACCCAAGACGCCCGCCCCCGGCACCTCGCCGGTCCGCAAGTCACCGAAACGCGATGTTCAACCCGAGTCGTGACGATGTCCGCAGGTTCTTCTGCGACGCCTGGCGCAAGCACGGCGAGTCGGCCCCTCTGACGCCGCTCGAGACGATCGCCGCCGACTGGATCGGGCGACATCCCGAGTACCACGCGCTGCTGGCCGATCCGCAGGCCGCGCTCGGCGCGGAGTTCCCGCCCGAGGCGGGCCGCTCCAACCCGTTCCTGCACCTCGGCCTGCACCTGTCGCTGGTCGAGCAGCTGCAGATCGACCAGCCCCCGGGCATCCGCGACGCCTTCCAGGTGCTGCTGCGGGCGACCGGCGACGAACACGAGGCCGCGCACCGGGCGATCGACGCACTGGCCGAGACGATCTGGGAAGCGCAGCGCGACCGCAGCCCGCCGTCGAACGAGCGCTACCTCGAGCGGCTGCGCCGCGCCGCCGGCCTGCCCGGGCCGTGAAACTCGGCAGGGGCTCCACAGGCGGGCCGGTCGCACGTTTCTGATACGCTCCGCCCGCCCTGTCCTCCGACCGGATCCCGTCATGCTCGGCCGCCTGATGCCCCGCGAGGGCCGCTTCTTCGACCTGTTCAACGCCCATGCGGAGCGCATCGTCGAGGGCGCGGCCCATCTGGTGCACCTGATGCAGCACTACGACGACGAGGCCACGCGCCAGTCCGAGCTGCAGGAGATCGACCGGATCGAGACCTCGGCGGACAAGATCGCGCACGAGACCTTCGCGCTGCTGCACAAGACCTTCATCACGCCGTTCGACCGCGAGGACATCCACCAGCTGATCTCGCGGATGGACGACATCCTCGACCTGACGCAGGACGTCGCCGAGTCGGTGATGCTCTACGACATCCAGGCGGTCACGCCCGAGGCGATCCAGCTCGCGCAGCTGTCGCAGATGTGCTGCGAGCGGGTGCGCAGCGCGGTCGCGATGCTGACCAACATGGACAACGCCGAGGCGATCCTGAAGCTGTGCAGCGAGATCGACCAGCTCGAGTCGGATGCGGACCGGGTGATGCGTTCGGCGATGTCGAAGCTGTTCCGCGACGAGTCGGACGTGCGCCAGGTCATCAAGCTCAAGGCGATCTACGAGCTGCTGGAGTCGCTGACCGACAAGTGCGAGGACGTGGCCAACATCCTAGAAGGCGTGGTCCTCGAGAATGCCTGAGCCGCGGGCCCTCGCCGCATCGGAGGCTCGCCGATGAACGACCTGACCATGGGCTTCGGCGTCCTGGTCTTCCTGGTCGTGCTCGCGCTCGCGTTCGACTTCATGAACGGCTTCCACGACGCCGCGAACTCGATCGCCACCGTCGTCTCCACCGGCGTGCTCAGGCCCTACCACGCGGTGCTGTGGGCGGCGTTCTTCAACGTGCTGGCCTATGCGCTGTTCGAGCTCAAGGTCGCGGCGACCGTGGGCAAGGGCATCGTCGACGTGACGGTCGTCGACCACTACGTGATCTTCGGCGCGCTGGTGGGCGCGCTCGCCTGGAACTTCGTCACCTGGTGGTTCGGCATCCCCTCGAGCTCCTCGCACGCACTGATCGGCGGGCTGATGGGCGCGACGATCGCCAAGGCCGGCGTCGATGCACTGATCGCCTCGGGCATCCTGACGGTCGCCGCCTTCATCCTGGTGTCGCCGCTGCTCGGCTTCATGCTCGGCGCGCTGCTGATGCTGGTCGTCTCGTGGTTGTGCCGCAGCTCGTCGCCGCGCCGCATCGACCGCTGGTTCCGCCGGCTGCAGCTGGCCTCGTCGGCGATGTACAGCATCGGCCACGGCAGCAACGACGCGCAGAAGACGATGGGCATCATCTGGCTGCTGCTGATCGCCGCGGGCGCGACCACGCCCGATCACCTGCCGGGTTGGGTGGTCGCGGCCTGCTACCTCGCGCTGGGCTTCGGCACGCTGTTCGGCGGCTGGCGGATCGTGAAGACGATGGGCCAGAAGATCACGAAGCTGCGCCCGGTGGGCGGGTTCTGCGCGGAGACGGGCGGTGCGATCACGCTGTTCATCGCGACCGCCGGCGGCATCCCGGTCTCGACCACGCAGACCATCACCGGCGCCATCGTCGGCGTCGGCTCGGCGCGCAAGTTCTCGGCGGTCCGCTGGGGCCTGGCCGGCAGCATCGTCTGGGCCTGGGTGCTGACCATCCCGGCGAGCGCCGTGATGGCGGCCTTCGGCTGGGCGATCGGCCGGATGGTGCTGTAGGCGAATCGATGGCCGACGAACCGCGCCCCGAACAGGTCTGGCTGGAGCTGCCGCCCATCTCGGCGAACGCGCCGCGCCGCCTGCTGGTCTTCCTGCACGGCGCGGGCTCATCGCCCGAGACCTTCGCGCCGGTGGCGATCGCCTGGCAGCTCAAGTTCCCCGGTGCCACGGCCGTGCTGCTGCAGGGCGTGCGCCGCTTCGGCGCCGTGGCCGACTGGTTCGACCCCGCCGGGCGCGACACCCGCGGCGCGCTGCATCTGGACGAGGTCGTCGGCACGGTCGGCGGGCGCATCGCCGGCCTGCAGGCGACGCTCGGCATCGGCCCCGCCGAGACCGTGGCGATCGGTTTCGGCCAGGGCGCGACGCTGGCGCTCGAGCTCGCACGCGCCCCGTCCGGCGTCGCGTCGATCGTCGTGGCCTACGCCGGGCGGCTCGCCCGGCCGCTGGACGGCGCCGAGCGCATCGGCGCGACCGTGCACCTGATCCACGGCGAGTTCGACAGCGTCGTGCCCGCGGTCCACGCGGGCCGCGCATACCGCGGCCTGCGCGCGCTGGGCACCGACGTGACGCTCGACATCGTCGAGGACGAGGCGCACACCATCGGCCAGGAAATGGTGAACCTGGGCACCACGCGGGTCATGCAGACGGTGTTCCGCGGCCGGGCGCCGGCCAGGCGGACCACGCTGCACTGACGCACAGGGCGGCCTGCCGGCGAGGGCGCGGCGGGCTGGTCCTCAGGCAGACCCCAACACCGACCCTCAGGCCGGCACAGGCCCCCGGGCGGTCACGGGCCGCTGGTCGATCGGCGCGTGCATGACCGCGGCGAATGCCCCGAACGCGATCACCAGGATCCAGGCCCAGTCGTACGAGCCGGTCGCATCGAAGATCCGCCCACCGAGCCACGCGCCGAGGAAGCTGCCGATCTGGTGGCCGAAGAAGATCACGCCGCCGAGCAGCCCCAGGTGGCGCACCCCGTACATCTGGCCGACGAGACCGGTGGTGAGCGGTACGGTCGACAGCCAGAACAGACCCATCGCGGCCGCGAACAGCCACACCGACCACACCGACAGCGGCGCGAGCAGGAAGGTGATCATCACCAGCGATCGCGCGACGTAGATGCCGGACAGCAGCCACTTCTTCGAGAAGCGCACGCCGAGCCAGCCGGCCGACAGGCAGCCCACCACGTTGAACAGCCCGACGATCGCGATCGCCTGGGCGCCGAGCGACAGCGGCATGCCCTTGTCGGCGAGGTAGGCCGGCAGGTGCAGGCCGATGAACACCACCTGCAGGCCACAGACGAAGTAGCCCCAGAACAGCAGGTGGAAGCTGCGATCGCCGAGCGCCTCGCGCATCGCCTCGCCGAGCGTGCTGCTGCCTGCAGCGCGTGCGCCGGCCTCGCGGTCGCCCCGCACGCCCAGGGCCAGCAGCAGGATCAGCGCCACGACGATCGCATGGCCGTAGACCGCGCCCTGCCAGCCGAAGACACGGATCGCCTCGGCGGTCGAGGGCAGGAACAGGAACTGGCCGAACGAGCCGGCCGCGGTGCCGATGCCGAACGCCCAGGTGCGCCGCTCGGGCGGCACCAGCTTGCCGACCGCGGCGAACACGATGCCGAACGCGGTGCCGCCGACGCCGAGGCCCACCAGCACGCCACCGGTCAGCGACAGCATGGTGCCGGTGGTGGCCACCGCCATGCCGAGAAAGCCGAGCACGTAGAGCACCGCGCCCAGCATGAGGGTGCGCATCGCGCCCCAGCGGTCGGCCATCGCGCCGAGCAGCATCGCGCCGGTGCCCCAGACGATGTTCTGGATCGCGACCGCGAAGCCGAAGGTCTCGCGCGACCAGCCGCGCGCCTGGGTCATCTCGGGCAGGAACAGCCCCCAGGACGAGCGCGCGCCGTTCGACAGCAGGAGGATAAGGCAGGCGAAGACGAGGACCGTCATCCAGCCCGCCGCGGGCGCGGCGGGCGCGTTCCGATCAGAGGCCACGGAACGCCTTGCGGGCCTGCTCGAGGGTGAAGTCGATCTCGGCGTCGCCGTGCGCCGACGAGAAGAAGAACGCCTCGACCGTGGACGGCGGGAAGTAGACGCCGGCCTCGAGCATGCGGTGGTAGAAGCGCTTGAAGCGCTCGGCGTCCTGCGTCATCACCTCGGCGAAGCTGCGCGGCGGCGCTTCCATCATGTACATGCCGGCCATCGTGCCGCAGTGCTGCGCGCTGAAGGTCACGCCCGCCTCCTTGGCCGCGTCGCGCAGCCCGGCGACCAGGCGCCCGAGGCGCGCCGACAGCGCGTCGTGGAAGCCCGGGACCGAGATCAGCTCGAGGGTCGCGAGGCCGGCGGCCATCGCGATCGGGTTGCCCGACAGCGTGCCCGCCTGGTAGACGGGGCCGAGCGGCGCCATCATGTCCATCACCTTGCCCGGGCCGCCGATCGCGCCGACCGGCATGCCGCCGCCGATCACCTTGCCGAATGCGGTCATGTCGGGCGTCACGCCGCTGACCTGCTGCATGCCGCCGAGCGCGACCCGGAAGCCCGTCATCACCTCGTCGAAGATCAGCAGCGAGCCGTCGGCCGAGCAGATCTCGCGCAGGCCCTCGAGGAAGCCCGGCTGCGGCAGGATCAGGTTCATGTTGCCGGCGGCCGGCTCGACCATCACGCAGGCGATCTCGCCCGGATGCGCGTCGAACAGCGTCTTCACGCTGGCCAGGTCGTTGAACTGCGCGATCAGCGTGTGCTTGACGAGGTCCGCGGGCACGCCCGCCGAGCTCGGCTGGCCGAACGCCAGCGCGCCGCTGCCGGCCTTGACCAGCAGGCTGTCGGCGGTGCCGTGGTAGCAGCCCTCGAACTTCAGGATCTTGGTGCGGCCGGTGAAGCCGCGCGCCAGCCGCAGGGCCGACATCGCGGCCTCGGTGCCGGAGCTGGTGAAGCGCACCCGCTCGACGTGCGGGAACAGCGCGCAGATCTTCTCGGCGAGCTCGGTCTCCATCACGTTCGGCGCACCGTACGACAGGCCGCGGCCGGCCGCCTCGCGCACGCGCTCGAGCACCAGCGGGTGGGAGTGGCCGACGATCATCGGGCCCCACGAGCCCAGGTAGTCGACGTAGCGCGTGCCCTCGACGTCCCACATGTAGGCGCCCTCGGCGCGGGCGATGAACCGCGGCGTGCCGCCGATGGCGCGGAACGCCCGGACCGCCGAGTTCACGCCGCCGACCAGCACCTCTTTTGCACGGTCGAATTCCTGCTGGTTGGTGGCCATCGCGTTCGAGCTCCCTGTTTTCGGTCGGGCAGTATAGTACCCGTCACGTCCGCCCTGCCCCCCGACCGACCATGTCCGAAACGACCGCCACCGTCCCCGACACCGGCCGAATCGCCGTTCGCCGCATCGACGGCACGATCCTCGCGATCGGCCTCGACCGGCCGGCCAAGCGCAACGGCTTCACGCCCGAGATGGCGCTGCAGCTGGCCGACGCGTATACCGAGCTCGAGCACGACGACACGCTGCGGGTCGGGGTGCTCTACGCGGAAGGCGATCACTTCACCGGCGGGCTGGACCTGCCGCGCTGGGCGCCGAAGATGCAGGCCGGCGAACCGATGTGGCCGGCCGACCGGATCGATCCGTTCGGTCTTCGCGAGCCGCGCCGCACCAAGCCGGTGGTCTGCGCGGTGCAGGGCTGGTGCTGGACCCTGGGGCTGGAGCTGATGATGGCGGCGGACATCGCCGTCGCCGCCCACGACACCCGCTTCTCGCAGCTCGAGGTGCTGCGCGGCGTGATGGCCACCGGCGGCGGGACGGTCCGCATCGCCGAGCGCGCGGGGCTGTCGAACGCCCTGCTCTACCTGCTGACGGGCGACTCGTTCGATGCGGCCGACGCGCTGCGCATGGGCCTGGTGCAGAAGCTCGTGCCGGCCGGCACGCAGTTCGACGAGGCGCTGGCGATCGCGCGGCGCATCGCGGCGGCCGCGCCGCTGGCGGTGCGCGCCACGCTCGCCAACGCCCGGCTCGCGGTCGAGCACGGCCTGCACGCGGCGGTCGCCGAGCATGCCTCGGTGCAGCAGGGCCTGGCCCGCAGCGAGGATGCGGCCGAAGGGGTCGCGGCCTTCAGGGAGCGGCGGGCGCCGCGCTTCCAGGGCCGCTGAGCGGGCTGGCCGCCCGCGGCTCGAGGTGCAGCTTCATGCCCTCGTGCGAGGCGACGAAGCCGAGCCCCTCGTAGAACCGGATCGCGTCGGGCCGGGCGCGGTCGGTGGTGAGCTGCAGCAGGTGGCAGTCGCGCTCGCGGGCGCGCCCGATCGCCCACTCGAACATCCGACGGCCCAGGCCCGCCGAGCGCAGGTCCGAGGCGATGCGCACCCCCTCGATCTGCGCGCGCCAGCTGCCGCGGTAGGTCAGGTAGGGAATGAAGGTGAGCTGCAGCAGGCCGGCCACCTCGCGTCCGGGCAGCGACACCACCACCAGCTCCTGGTTCGGGTCGCGGTCGATCGCCTCGAACGCCAGGCCGTAGGACGGCGGCAGCGGGTCGGACGCGGTCTCGCGCTTCGCGCCGAGCGGATCGTCGGCGAGCAGCCGCACCAGCGCCGGCAGGTCCTCGCGGCGGGCGCGCCTGAAGACCGCGTCGGGGCCGTCCATGCCGGCGGGCCCGCTACTTCGCGAACAGGCGGCTCGGATCCCCGAAGGCCTTGAACTCGAGCGCGTTGCCCGACGGATCGAGGAAGAACATCGTCGCCTGCTCGCCGACCTGCCCCTTGAAGCGCACGTGCGGCTCGATGACGAAGCGGGTCCCGGCGGCCTTCAGCTTCTCGGACATCGACTCCCATTCCGGCATGCCGAGCACGACGACGAAGTGGCGCACCGGCACGTCGTCGCCGTCGACCGCACTGGTCGAACGGTGGCCGCATTCGCCCGGCGCGAGGTGCGCGACGATCTGATGGCCGTAGAGGTCGAAATCGATCCAGGCGTCCGACGAGCGCCCCTCCGGGCAGCCGAGCAGCTCGCCGTAGAACGCGCGCGCGGCCTGCAGGTCGTGCACCGGGAAGGCGAGGTGGAAGGGCTGGGTGACGGCGTAGGCGGACACGGTCGGGGCTCCTGCGGATGGGGCCGTCATTGTAGCGGCGCGTCCGCGGCCGTCGCCCCGACGGCCGTCACCCGCACCGCGCAGTACTTGAGCTCGGGGATCTTGCCCTGCGGATCGAGCGCTGAATTGGTCAGCAGATTGGCCGCCGCCTCGGCATAGGCGAAGGGCACGAACACCGCGCCGTCGGGCATGCCGTCGTCGCGGCGCGCCCGCAGCGCGATCGCGCCGCGGCGCGACGCGATGCGCACCAGACCGCCGGGCGCCACGCCGATCCGTGACAGCTCGCGGCCGTTCATCGCGACGGTCGCCTCGGGCTCGACCGCGTCGAGCACCGTGGCGCGCCGCGTCATCGACCCGGTGTGCCAGTGCTCGAGCTGGCGGCCGGTGATCAGCACCGTCGGCCAGGCGGCATCGGGCAGCTCGTCGGCGACCCGCAGCGAGGCGGGCACGAAGCGCGCGCGGCCGCTTTCGGTGGGGAAGCGGTCGACGAACACCACCGGATGGCCGGGGTCGTCGTCGCCCTCGCACGGATAGGTGACCGACCCCTCGCGCTCGAGCCGCGCCCAGCTGATGCCGCGGATCGAGGCCATCGCCTGGCGCATCTCGTCGAACACCTCGGAGACGTGTCCGTAGGCCCAGGGCAGGCCGAGCCGGTGCGCCAGGTCGACGATGATGTCGAGGTCCTGGCGGGCCTGCCCCGGCGGCGCAACGGCCTGCCGTCCGAGCTGCACCATGCGGTCGGTGTTGGTGAAGGTGCCGGTCTTCTCGGCGAAGGCCGAGGCCGGCAGGATCACGTCGGCGAGGTACGCGGTCTCGGTCGGGAAGATGTCCTGCACCACCAGCAGCTCGAGCGACGCGAGCGCGGCGCGCGCATGTGCGAGGTCGGGGTCGGACATCGCCGGGTTCTCGCCCATCACGTACATCCCGCGGATGTGACCCGCCGCCGCCGCATGCATGATCTCGACGACCGTCAGGCCCGGCGCGCGGTCGAGCGGCGTGCCCCACAGCCGCTCGATCGCCTCGGCCGAGGCGGTGTCGTCGACGCGGTGGTAGTCGGGCAGCATCATCGGGATCAGGCCGGCGTCGGACGCGCCCTGCACGTTGTTCTGTCCGCGCAGCGGATGCAGGCCGGTGCCTGGCCGGCCGATCTGCCCGGTCAGCAGCGACAGCGCGATCAGGCAGCGCGCGTTGTCGGTGCCGTGCACGTGCTGCGAGACACCCATGCCCCACAGGATCATCGAGGCGCGCGAGCGCGCGAAGGCGCGCGCGACGGTGCGCAGCGTCTGCGCGTCGATGCCGCACACCGGCGCCATCAGTTCGGGCGAGAAGCCGCGCACGTTCTCGGCGATCGCCGCGTAGTCCTCGGTCCGCGCCTCGACGAAGGCCCGATCGACCAGGCCCTCCTCGACGATGACGTGCAGCATCGCGTTGAGCATCGCCACGTCGGTGTCGGCGCGGAACTGCAGCACGTGCGCCGCGTGCCGCGCGAGCTCGGTGCGGCGCGGGTCGGCCACCACCAGCGTCGCGCCGCGCTTCACCGCGTTCTTGATCCAGGTGGCGGCGACCGGATGGTTGACCGTCGGGTTGGCGCCGATGACGAAGATCACCTCGGCGAACGCGACGTCGGACACCTGGTTGGACACCGCACCCGAGCCGATGCCCTCGAGCAGCGCCGCGACCGAGGACGCGTGGCACAGCCGCGTGCAGTGGTCGACGTTGTTGGTGCCGAAGCCGGTGCGCACCAGCTTCTGGAACAGGTACGCCTCCTCGTTGCTGCCCTTGGCCGAGCCGAAGCCGGCGAGCGCGGACGGCCCCCGGGTGTCGCGGATCCGCGCCAGGCCGCCGGCGGCGATCGACATCGCCTCCTCCCAGCTCGCCTCGCGGAAGTCGTCGCGCCAGTTCGCCGGCACGCGATCGAAGCGCTCGGGCTTGGGCACGCCCTCGCGGCGGACCAGCGGCACGGTCAGCCGATCGGGGCTCGCGACGTAGTCGAAGCCGAAGCGTCCCTTGACGCACAGCCGACCGTGGTTGGCCGGACCGTCGCGGCCTTCCACCCAGTCGATGCGGTCGTCGCGCACGTGATAGGTGAGCTGGCAGCCGACGCCGCAGAACGGGCACAGCGAGTCGACGCTGCGCTCGGTCTTCGAGGGCTCGACCGCGTCGCCCGCCGACACGCCGAGCCGCCGCGGCAGCAGCGCACCGGTCGGGCAGGCCTGCACGCACTCGCCGCAGGCCACGCAGGTGGAGGCGCCCATCGGGTCGTCCTGGTCGAAGACGATCTTCGCCGCGTCACCGCGCCAGGCGTAGCCGATCACGTCGTTGACCTGCTCCTCGCGGCAGGCGCGCACGCAGCGCCCGCACTGGATGCAGGCGTCGAGGTCGACGGCCATCGCCGGATGCGACAGGTCGCGCGCGACGCGCTCGCGCGGCGCGAAGCGCGAGCCCTCGACGCCGAGCTCGCGCGCCCAGTGCAGCAGCTCGGAGTCGGTGCGCTGCGCCGCCGCCGGCGCATCGGCGAGCAGCAGCTCGACGACCATGCGCTGCGAGGCGCGCGCGCGTTCGCTGCGCGCGTGCACCGTCATGCCCTCGGCGGGCGCACGGCAGCACGAGGGTGCGAGCACGCGCTCGCCGTCGATCTCGACCACGCACGCGCGGCAGTTGCCGTCGGGCCGCATGCCGTCGCGGTGGCACAGGTGCGGCAGGTCGACGCCGTGGCGCGCGGCGCATTCGAGGATCGATTCGCCGGGCGCGGCCTCGACCGCGCGGCCGTCGAGCGTGAAGCGCACGGGCTGCGGGCGGATGTCGTTCGCGGAGGTCGCGGGGGCCGCGGCCAGGGTCGGGGTGCTCATCGCGGTGCCACCTCGTCGGGGAAGAAGCGCAGCACCGAGTCGAAGGGGTTCGGCGCGGCCTGACCGAGCCCGCAGATCGACGCGTCGCGCATCGTGCGCGAGAGCTCGCCGAGCAGCGGCGCATCCCAGGCGGGCGCATCGAGCAGCGCGACGGCCTTCGCGGTGCCGACCCGGCACGGCGTGCACTGGCCGCAGGACTCGTGGCGGAAGAAGCGCAGCAGGTTCGCGGCGACGTCGCGTGCCCGATCTCGATCGGACAGCACGACCACCGCGCACGAGCCGACGAAGGAGCCGTGCGGCGCGAGGGTGTCGAAGTCGAGCGGCAGGTCGGCGAGCGACGCGGGCAGGATGCCGCCGGAGGCGCCGCCGGGCAGGAAACCGTAGAGCGCATGGCCCTCGGTCATGCCGCCGCAGTGCTCGTCGAGCAGCTCGCGCAGCGTGATGCCCGCGGGCGCGAGCTTGACGCCCGGCTCGCGCACGCGGCCGGAGACCGAGAACGAGCGCAGGCCGCTGCGACCGCCGCGGCCCTGGGCGGCGTAGTCGGCCCCGCCGCGCTCGAGCACGGCCGCGGCCCACATCAGCGTCTCGGGGTTGTTGACCAGCGTCGGGCGTCCGAAGAGGCCGACCTGCGCGACGTAGGGCGGGCGCAGGCGAGGCATGCCGCGACGGCCCTCGATCGACTCGATCATGGCCGACTCCTCCCCGCAGACGTAGGCGCCCGCGCCGCGGCGCAGGAACACGCCGGGGCACGGCACGTCGGCCGTCGCCGGCCAGGCCTCGGCGAGCCAGGCCCGCAGCGCCGGCAGCTCGCGCTCGAGCCAGGCCCGCACGCCGGCGTACTCGTCGCGCAGGTACAGGTAGACCTCGCTCGCGCCGACCGCCCAGGCGCCGACGAGCATGCCCTCTAGCACGCGGTGCGGCGCGGCCTCGAGCCAGTGGCGGTCCTTGAAGGTGCCGGGCTCGCCCTCGTCGGCGTTGACCGCCATCAGGCGCGGGCCCGGCTGCGCGGCGACGGTGCGCCACTTGCGGCCGGTCGGAAAGCCCGCGCCGCCGAGGCCCCGCAGGCCCGCGGCGTCGAGCTCGGCGAAGACCGCGTCGCGCGTGAGCCCGCCGTCCAGGCAGCGCCGCAGCTGCGCGTACGCGCCGGCGGCCAGCGCCTCGGCGAAGCCGGGTGCCGAGGGCGGCGGGCAATCGCGCCCCCCGGCCGCGAGCGCGGCCAACACGGCGGCGGGCGTCGCATGCTCGACCGGCCGGCGGTCGACGATCGCGACCGGGGCGCGGTCGCAGCGCCCCACGCAGGGCACGCGCTGCACCCGCACCGAGGCCGCATCGAGCCCGGCGGCGAGCGCGTCGGCGAGCGCCTCGCCGCCCTGCAGCGCGCAGGAGATCGAGTCGCACACGCGCACGGTCAGCGCGGGCGGGGCGGCCTCGCCCTCGCGCACGACGTCGAAGTGGTGGTAGAAGGTCGCGACCTCGAAGACCTCGGCCTGCGCCATCCGGAAGGCCCCGGCGAGCGCCGAGACCATCGCCGCCGACACGTGGCCCTCGGCATCCTGCACGCGGTGCAGCGCCTCGATCAGCTGGTCCGGGGTCCGGGGCAGGCCGTCGAGCAGCACGGCCACGCGCTCGGCCGCCGACGGGTCGGCAGGCCGGCCCTTGGGGCGGCCGATCGGCCGCCGGAAAAACAGGGGACGCTCCATGGGGCGCACTCTAACCGCGAGTGTCTCTTCAGGGACATACGTCGGATGACGAGGGCCCCATGGTACGCGGTCGGCCGACCGCGCCGATCCGCTTTACTGGAAGAACTCCTTGACCTTGTCCTTCCAGCTGCGGGTCTGCGGCGAATGCTTGTCGTCCTTGAGCGTGATCTCGAGCTCGCGCAGCAGCGACTTCTGCTTCTCGGTCAGCCGCACCGGCGTCTCCACGACGACATGGGCGTACAGGTCGCCCGGATAGCTCGAGCGCACCCCCTTGATGCCCTTGCCACGCAACCGGAAGGTCTTGCCGGTCTGCGTGCCCTCGGGCAGCTCGATCTCGGCGCTGCCGCCGAGGGTGGGCACCTTCACCGTCCCGCCGAGCGCCGCGGCGCTGATCATCACCGGCACGTGGCAGTGCAGGTCGTCGCCGTCGCGCTGGAACACCGCGTGCTCGCGGACGTGGATCTCGACGTACAGGTCGCCGGCCGGCCCGCCGTTGACCCCGGGCTCGCCGTTGCCGGCCGAGCGGATCCGCATGCCGTCGTCGATGCCGGCCGGGATCTTCACCTGCAGCGTCTTGTTGCGCTTGATCCGGCCGACGCCCTCGCAGGACTCGCAGGGCTCCGGGATCACCTTGCCCGTGCCGTGGCAGGTCGGGCAGGTCTGCTGGATCGAGAAGAAGCCCTGCTGCACGCGCACCGAGCCCTGGCCGGCGCAGGTCCGGCAGGTCTGCGGCTTGGTGCCGGGCTTGGCGCCGCTGCCGTGGCAGGTGTCGCAGGACTCCCAGGACGGCACCCGGATCTCGGTGTCGAAGCCGTGGGCGGCCTGCTCGAGCGAGATGTCCATCGCGTAGCGCAGGTCGGCGCCGCGGAACACGTTGCTGCGCTGCCCGCCCCGCCCGCCGGCACCCGCCTGGCCGCCGAAGATGTCGCCGAAGATGTCGCCGAACACGTCGGCGAAGCCGCCGAAGCCCTGCTGGCCGGGTCCGCCGCCGCCCCCTCCCATGTTCGGGTCGACGCCGGCATGTCCGAACCGGTCGTAGGCCTCGCGCTTGGAGCCGTCGGAGAGCATCTCGTACGCCTCCTTGACCTCCTTGAACTTGTCCTCGGCCGTCTTGTCGTCCGGATTGCGGTCCGGATGGAACTTCATGGCGAGCTTGCGGTACGCCTTCTTGATGTCGTCATCGGAGGCGTTCTTCGCCACCCCGAGGACCTCGTAGTAATCACGCTTCGCCATGGTCGATGTTCTTCGTCTGTTTGTCGGACTCTACCGCATGCGCCCCGCCGGTCGGGGGCACGCGTGCGCCTCCGCGACGCTGCGGCGAGCCGGGCTCGCTGCACCGTCCGGAGGCGTTCGCGCAGGCCCTCGGCCCGCGTCGTCGGCGCGTGCGCATCAGGCGTCGCGCTTGACTTCCTTGAAGTCGGCGTCGACCACGTCGTCGTTCTTGGA
>JAIYAG010000344.1 GCA_027489195.1 Burkholderiales bacterium
CTGCAGGTGGAACAGGTCGAGCTGCTTGCCCAACTTCCGGTGGTCGCGCTTCTCGGCCTCCTCCAGCATGTGCAGGTACGCGTCCTGATCCTCCTTGCGTGCCCACGCGGTGCCGTAGATCCGCTGCAGCATCTCGTTCTTCGAGTCGCCGCGCCAGTAGGCACCGGCCAGCTTCATCAGCTTGAAGACCTTCAGCTTGCCGGTCGACGGCACGTGCGGGCCGCGGCACAGGTCGACGAACGCGCCCTCCCGGTACAGGCCGATCGGCTGGTCCGCGGGAATCGACGCGATGATCTCGGCCTTGTACTTCTCGCCGATCGACTCGAAGTACTTCACCGCATCGTCACGCTGCCAGACCTCGCGCGTCACCGGCTCGTCCTTCTTCGCGAGCTCGGCCATCTTGGCCTCGATCGCGGCGAGGTCCTCGGGGGTGAACGGACGCTTGTACGAGAAGTCGTAGTAGAAGCCGTTGTCGATCACCGGGCCGATCGTGACCTGCGCGTCGGGGAAGAGCTGTTTGACTGCATAAGCGAGCAGGTGGGCCGTCGAATGACGGATCACCTCGAGGCCATCGGGATCCTTGTCGGTGACGATCGCGAGTCGCGCGTCGTGCTCGATGCGGTACGAGGTGTCGACGAGCGTGCCGTCGACGCGGCCGGCGAGCGCGGCCTTCGCGAGGCCGGGGCCGATCGAGGCCGCCACCTCGGCGACCGTCGGCGGTGCCGGGAATTCACGAACCGAACCGTCGGGCAGGCTGATTTTGGTCACGATCGGGTGCTCTCTGTCGCGGGCTGCTGGCGTGCTGCGGGGGGCAAAAAAAAAGTGCGGACGAGCCGCACTTTTCGGGATGCTGATGCGCGTGCGGACTGTCCCGGATCCTATCGGGTCCGGGGAGTTCGAACGGCACTGAAACGGACTGCTTGCATCGTGGCTTGAACCGATGTTCGAACCGTCGGTGTGCGGCGGTCCTACCAGCAGGAATGTGGTAGGCGCGATTGGATTCGAACCAACGACCCCCACCATGTCAAGGTGGTGCTCTAACCAACTGAGCTACGCGCCTGCGAGCCCAAGACTATAGCAGCACCGCAGCGGGGCTGTCCAACCGGGCACGCCGACGACCGACGGGCGGGCGCTCTCCGCTATCCTCCTTGCCTTCGCACGCCGTGCGCCCTGCCCCCGGGATGGACCTTGGCCTCGGACAGCCCCTTCAAGAGTCGTGGCGGATTCGCACGCATCGCGGCAGCCGGCCGCAATTCGCTGGCAGGCCTGCGCGCCGCCTGGCGCGACGAGGCGGCGTTCCGGCAGGAACTCGCGCTGTGCGCGGTGCTGCTGCCGATCGCGCTGTGGGTGCCGGTGGGCGCGCTCGAGAAGCTCGCGCTGGTCGGTGTGCTCGCGGTGCTGCTCATCGTCGAGCTGCTGAACTCGGCACTCGAGGCGGTGGTCGACCGGGTGGGGCTGGAGCGGCACGCACTGTCGAAGCAGGCCAAGGACCTGGGCAGCGCGGCGGTGCTCATCGCGCTGCTGCTGGTCGGTGCCACGTGGGCGACGGTGCTGTGGCCGCTTGCGCGGCAGGCGCTCGGGATCGGGCCGGCGGCGGGCTGAAGCCCGTCTGGCCGGTGCGCCGACCGGCCGCCCCCCACCGTCCTACAGGCGTCGGAAGCTGCGAGCCAGCACGACCACCGGCAGCAGGCCCACGAGCACGATCGCGAGCGAGGGCAGTGCCGCCTCGGCGAGCCGCTCGTCGGCGGCGAAGTTGTACGCCACCACGGCCAGGGTGTCGAAGTTGAACGGCCGCAGCACGAGCGTCGCGGGCAGCTCCTTGAGGCAGTCGACGAACACCAGCAGGGCCGCGGTGGCGATGCTCGGACGCAGCAGCGGCCAGTGCACGCGACGCAGCATCTCGAACTGTCCGGCGCCGAGGGTCCGCGCGCTCGCGTCCATCGAGGGGCTGATCCGCTTGAGCGAGGCCTCGAGGCCGTGCTGCGCGACGGCGAAGAAGCGCACGCAGTAGGCATAGACGACCGCCACCGCGGTGCCGCCCACGAGCAGGCCGGTGCCCGAGCCCCAGGCCCAGGCACGGTCCACCGCCCCGACCACCGCCAGCAGACCGACACCGAGCACGATGCCCGGGACCGCGTAGCCGGCGCCCGCGATGGTCGCGAAGGCGGTCATCCAGCGCGTCTGCGCGAGCCGCACCGCATAGGCCAGTGCGAGCGCGAGCGGCACCACGACCGCGACCGCGAGGCCCGACAGCAGCGCGGTGTTGGCCGCCCACTGCGCGAGCCGCGCGTCGAGCCAGACGCCCTGCCCGGCCGCCGCCCTCAGCAGCAGCACCACCGGCAGGACGAAGCCCGCCAGCACCGGCAGTAGGCACAGGAGGGTCGCCCCCCACGCCGCCGCGCCCCGCAGCCGACGCACACGTGCCGGTCGCGCGGTGCGCGAATGGAACGCCATCCGCCCACGCTGGCGGCGTTCGACCCAGACCAGCAGCAGCACCGCCGCGAGCAGCACCAGCGCGAGCCGCGCGGCGGCGGCCCGGTCGCCGAGGCCCTGCCACGCCCGGAAGATGCCGGCCGAGAAGGTGTCGACCGCAAAGAAGTTGACGGTGCCGAAGTCGGCGAGCGTCTCCATCGTCACCAGCGTCAGCCCGGCGACCACCGCCGGCCGGGCAACCGGCCAGGTGACCCGCCACCAGACCAGCGGCGCGGGCAGCCCGAGCGAGCGGGCCGCCTCGGCGAGCGACGCGCTGCGCTCGGCGAACGCGTTGCGCGCCAGCATGTAGACATACGGATAGAGCGCCAGCGACAGGAAGAGCGCGGCCCCGGGCAGCGAGCGCACCGGCGGGAACCAGTACTGGCCGATCGACCATCCGGTGGTCTCGCGCAGCCAGCCCTGCAGCGGCCCGCTGGTGTCGAGGAAGTCGGTGTACGCATAGGCGAGCACGAAGGCCGGCATCGCGAGCGGCAGGATCAGTGCGATCTCGAGCGCCCGGCGGCCGGGGAACTCGTAGGCCGCGACCAGCCAGCCGGCACCCACGCCGAGCAGCGTCACGCAGACGGCGACCTGGGCGACCAGCAGCAGCGAGGTCAGCGTGTAGCGCGGCAGCACGGTGGACAGCAGGGGCGCGGGCGCATCGGGGGCGGTCGGCTGCAGCGCGACCCAGAGCAGCGCGGCCAGCGGTGCGACCACCGAGACGGCGACGCCGCCCGCGACCCATCCGAACGGGGAGCGGGTCACGTGCCGGCGGCCCCGGCGCGGTCGGCGGGCGGGCTCATCGGGCGACGGTCGGCGAGGCGGCCGGCGAACGGCTCGGGCTACAATCATCCATGGCAATGAGAATTATAGGCAATCGCATCTGATGGACCGCGCCCCGTCCGCTGCCGTCGATCGGCCGGCCGAAACGGCCCGGGCGAATGCCGCCCCGGCGGACGCCGCGGCGACCTCGCTCGCGGTCGACGGCCTGTCGATCGCGTTCGAATCCGACGGGCGCCGCGTCCAGGTCCTCGATGGCCTGACGTTCGCACTGGCCGGGGGCGAGATCGGCTGCCTGCTCGGCAGCTCGGGCTGCGGCAAGACCACCGCGCTGCGCGCCGTCGCGGGCTTCGTGACGCCGGACACCGGCGCGATCCGCATCGCGGGCCGGCAGGTGTCGTCGCCGGCAGCGGTGCTGCCGCCGGAGAAGCGCGGCGTGGGCGTGGTGTTCCAGGACTACGCGCTGTTCCCGCACCTCGACGTGGCAGGCAACGTGGGCTTCGGGCTGCGCCGGCTCGGCGGGGCCGAGCGCCGCGACCGGATCGCGCGGATGCTCGCGCTGGTCGGCCTGTCGGGCGTCGGCGAGCGCTACCCGCACGAGCTGTCGGGTGGACAGCAGCAGCGGGTGGCGCTGGCGCGTGCGCTGGCGCCGGCACCGGCGCTGCTGCTCCTCGACGAGCCCTTCTCCAACCTGGACCCCGACCTGCGCGAGAACCTGGCCCTCGAGCTGCGCGACATCCTGAAGCGGGCCGGGACGACCACGCTGATGGTGACGCACGACCAGTACGAGGCCTTCGCCCTCGCCGACACCGTTGGCGTGATGGAAGGCGGGCGGATCGCCCAGTGGGACGAGGCCTACCGCCTGTACCACCATCCCGCGAGCCGCAGTGTCGCGGACTTCGTCGGCATGGGCGTGTTCCTGCGCGGCTGGCTGGTCGACGGGGGCGATGCGGCGCAGCTCGAGGTCGAGCTCGGCACGCTGCCGATCCCGACCGACGACGACCTCGCCCAGGCCAGGGCGAATGCC
>JAIYAG010000222.1 GCA_027489195.1 Burkholderiales bacterium
CGGTCGACCTCGCCCTGCCACCAGTCGAGCTTGGTGCGTGCCACGCCGGGGTCGCGCATCTCGTCGACCACGTCGTCCACCTCGCGGCAGAAGGCGTAGAGGGCGGTGATGGCACGGCGCCGCTCCGGCGGCAGGAACAGGAAGCTGTAGTAGAAGCTCGAGCCGCTGCGCGCGGCCTTGTCCTGGCAGTACTCGTCGGGCGTCATCGTGGCTCCGGCCGCGAGGCCGTGACGGGTGCGGGTGCGGGGGGCAGGGCGGGTGAGGCGATCGCGAGCCGCAGCATGGCGCCGGCCAGCGGCAGCGCGTCCCGTCGGGACAGCACCGGCCGGGCGGCGAAGGGATCGTGGCCGCCGGCGGCCAGCCGCTCGAGGATGCGGGCGCCCCCGGCGACGATCGCCCTGAGTTCCCAGCCGAGGCGCCCGCCGACCCGCGCCGGCAGCCCCGCGCCGCCGGCCAGCAGCTCGCCGGCGCGACGGGCCTCCGCAGCGATGCAGGCGCGCAGGGCCGGGCCGGCGCGGCCCTCGGCGGCGGCGCGCGCGAGGTCGTCCTCGCCCGCGCCGTGCCGGGTCAGCGCATCGAGCGGCAGGTAGACCCGGCCGCGCGACCAGTCGATCGCCGCGTCCTGCAGGAAGTTGATCAGCTGCAGTGCGCTGCAGATGCGGTCCGAGGCCGCGCGGGTGGCGTCGTCCAGATGGCCGGAGAGCGCCAGCACCAGCTGGCCGACCGGATCCGCCGAACGCCGGCAGTAGTCGATCAGGGTCTCGAAGTCCGGATAGCGGTGCACCGTCACATCCTGCTCGAAGGCCGACAGCAGCGCGTCGAACCGGCTCCAGTCGAGCCCGTGCGCCCGCACGTGCGGGACCAGCTGGGCCACCACCGGCGCCCGGACCGGCTGGCCGGCCCGAGCGAGGACGAGGTCCTCGCGCAACGCACGCAGCACCGCGAGGCGCTCGGCGACCGGGGCGTCGCCCTCGTCGGCGACGTCGTCGGCATGCCGCGCGAACCGGTAGATCGCGACGACCGCTGGCCGCAGGCGCGCCGGCATCAGCCAGGACGCGACCGGGAAGTTCTCGTAGTGCTCGACGCCATGGACGGGAGAGGTCACGGCCGGGATTGTAGGGGGTCGCGGGACAGGCTTTCCGCGTTGACGGCGCTGTAAGTGCCGGATACAGTTACTTACTAACTCGTCAGTCATTAAATCTGACGGCCCAGCCTCCCGGAGTCTCCGATGTCGCGCCTGCCCCGCCTGTCCGCCGCCGCGCTCGCCGCGGTCCTCGCCGCCGGTTGCGGCCAGAAGGAGGCGGCCCCCAAGGTCGAGGCGCCGCGCCCCGTCCGCACGATGGTCGTCCAGCCGCAGGTCACCGCGGTCGCCCTGCAGCTGCCGGGCGAGGTGCGCCCCCGGATCGAGTCGCGCCTGGGTTTCCGGGTGGGCGGCAAGCTGTCGCAGCGCAGCGTCTCGGTGGGCGATCGGGTGGTACCCGGCCAGGTGCTCGCCCGGCTCGACCCGACCGACCTGGCGCCGGCGCTGCTCGCGCAGCAGGCCCAGGTGGTCGCCGCCCGGACCGATCGTGACCTCGCCCGGGTCGAGCTCGAGCGGCTGCGAAGCCTGCGGGCGCAGAACTACATCAGCCAGGCCTCGCTCGACCGCCAGCAGGCCGGCTTCGATGCGGCCGAGGCGCGCCTCGGCGCGGCCGAGGCGCAGCAGCAGCAGGCCCGCAACTCGGTCGACTTCCAGGTGCTCAAGGCCGATGCGACCGGCGTCGTGACCGCCGTCGAGGCCGAGGTCGGGCAGGTGGTGTCCGCCGGGCAGGCGGTGATCCGCGTCGCCCAGACCGGCGAGCGCGAGATCCTGGTCAACGTCCCCGAGTCGGCCCTCAGGCTCGCCCGCGATGCGCGCGAGTGGGCGGTCGTCGTCCCGGCGCTCGGCTACCGGACGCTGCCGGCCCGACTGCGCGAGCTCGCGCCGATCTCGGATCCGGCCTCCCGCACCTATGCCGCCCGGCTGACCCTGAGCGGCGAGACCGAGGGCGTGGCGCTCGGCATGACGGCGGTCGTGCAGGTGCTTCGCGCTGCCGAACCCGCGTTCGTGCTGCCGCTGTCGGCGCTGCAGTCCACCGACGGCCAGGCCCGGGTCTGGAAGCTCGACGCGGCCGGCACGACGGTCTCCCCGGTGGAGGTCAAGACGGCCGGCCTGCTCGACGACGCCGTGCGCGTCGTCGGTGGTCTGCAGCCGGGCGACCGGATCGTCACCGCCGGCGCCAACCTCCTGCGCGCCGGCCAGTCGGTCCGGGTCCTCGACGAGGCCGCCGCCGTACCTGCGGCCGTACCTGCGGCCGCACCCGCGGTCGCACAGGGCGGAGCCGCACGATGAGTCCGCAGGATCCGTCCGGGCCGGCCACGCCGCCCGCGGCCGCCTCCGGCGCGGACCGCTTCAACATCTCCGCTGCCGCGATCCGCCACCCGCAGCTCACCCTGTTCTTCCTGCTGGTCATCGCGATCGCCGGCTCGATGTCCTTCTTCAAGCTCGGCCAGCGCGAGGACCCGGACTTCACGTTCCGGGGGATGGTCATCCGCACGATCTGGCCCGGCGCGACCACAGAGCAGGTCGACCAGCAGATCACCGACCGGATCGAGAAGAAGCTGCAGGAGACGCCGCACTTCAAGTGGACCCGCAGCTATTCCAAGCCCGGCGAGTCGCTGATCGTCCTGGAGCTGCTCGACACCGCGCCGCGCAAGGAGGTGCCGCAGGTCTGGTACCAGGTGCGAAAGAAGATCGGCGACATCCGCCAGAGCCTGCCCGCGGAGGCGATCGGCCCGTTCTTCAACGACGAGTTCGGCGACGTCTTCGGCACCATCTATGCGTTCACGGCCGACGGCTTCACGCTCGCCGAGCTGCGCGACCGGGTCGAGAGCGTGCGCCAGGAGCTGCTGCGCCTGCCCGACGTCTCCAAGGTCGAGCTGGTGGGCACGCAGGACGAGAAGGTGTTCGTCGAGCTCTCGCCGCAGCTGCTCGCCAACCTCGGCATCGATCCGCAGCGCATCGCCGAGCAGCTCGCCGCGCAGAACGTGGTGGCGCCCGCCGGCACGGTGCAGGGCGAGAGCCGCCAGGTGCCGCTGCGGGTGACCGGCCAGTTCGACACCGTGCGCGAGGTCGAGGAGCTGCGCCTGAACATCGGCGGA
>JAIYAG010000481.1 GCA_027489195.1 Burkholderiales bacterium
CCCGAGGAGCGCGACCAGCTCGCCGGCGCCGATCCGCAGCGACACGTCGTCGACGGCGAACGCGTCGCCGTAGCGATGGCGGATCGCATCGAGACGGACCTCGACCCCGGCGGGGGCGGGCGAGGCGGGCGGGACGGGTGCTGCGGACATGGGCATCCGGAGGGCGCGCGCGATGCCGGGATGCACCGCGCCCGTCCGGACAGATCAAGATCCGTGCCACCGGCTTTGGGCGGCGCGCACCGCCGGCGCCCGTACGCTGCGGACCCCCAGCGCACCGATTGTCGACAATCACGCCCCGCTATGGCGACGATCCGGGCGACCCGACCCAAGACGGTGCGCCGCGTGCGCGTCCCGCGGGCGCGATGCCACGCCCTGCGATGGCACGAAGCTTGCCAGTCGGGGCGGTCCGCCGTGCGCGGACGCCCTCAGCGTCCACCCGTCCAAGGAACCCCGCCATGCCCCAGTCCCTGCACCGCCGCACGCTGCTCAAGGGCGTCGCCGCCCTCGGCGCCGCCTCCGCCGGCGGCCTCGCCTTCGCCCAGGGCAAGGCGATCTCCGCGACCACCTACCCCGGCGCCTGGGAGTCCGCGCACCGCGGCATCCTGCTGCCGGCGTTCGCCAAGGCCAGCGGCGGCTCGACCAACCTGGTCGCCTCGCTCGCCGTCGACACCGTCTCGAAGATCGTCGCCTCCAAGGCCAACCCCCCGTTCGACGTGATCATCCTCGACGAGGGCCCGTACCTGAACGCGCTGCAGCACGACATCTTCGAGAAGCTGCCGGTCGAGAAGATGCCGTTCATGAAGGACCTGCCGCAGAAGTTCATCGACCCGCGCGGGCTGGGCGCCTTCGTGTCCGGGCAGATCATCGGCATCGCCTACAACACCGACAAGATCAAGACGCCGCCCAAGTCCTGGAACGACCTGCTCAAGCCCGAGTTCAAGGGCCGGGTGGGGCTGGCCGGCATGGGCTCGACGCTGATGTCGGCCTGGATGGCCGAGATCGCCAAGCTCAACGGCGGCAGCGAAGAGAACATGGAGCCGGCCTTCGCGTTCGTGAAGAAGCTGCTGCCGAACGTCAGCGCCGTCGCGGCCAACCCGGGCGCGCTCGCCACGCTGTTCCAGCAGGACCAGATCGACATCTCGGTCCACTACAACAACAACGTCGGCGACCTGCAGGGCAAGGGCGTGCCGATCGCGCTCACCGCGCCCGACACCGGCTACATCCACATCAAGAGCACGATGCACATCGTGAAGAACTCGAAGAACGTGGATCTGGCCGCGGCCTACATCAACGCGGCGCTCAGCCCCGAGGTGCAGTCGAAGATGGCCGAGGCGCCCTACTTCGTCGCCCCCACCAGCGGCAAGGCGGTGTTCAGCAAGGGCCTGCAGGCCTACGCGCCGGACATGAAGGCGCTCGAGGCGATGCGCTCGATCGACTGGGCGAAGCTCAACCCGCGCCGGGCCGAGTACATCGACCGGTTCAATCGCGAGGTGAAGGTCTGATCGGGCGCGCGGCGCGCCCCGCCTCAGCCGCCGCCGAGCGCGGCGGCGAGGTCCACGGGCGCGTCGCTGCGCGGCGACAGGTCGAGCGAGGACTCGATGTGCTCGAGGTGCTCGAGCATCAGCGCGACCGCGCGCTCGGTGCGCCGGCCCTCGATCGCCGCGACCAGCAGCTCGTGCTCGTCCTCGCGACAGGCGGTGGCGTGCGGCGCGTCGTACAGGAAGATCGCCAGCACCGTCAGCGACGCGAGCTCGCGCATCGAGCGCTCGAGCATCCGGTTGCCCGCGCATTCCGCCAGCCGGATGTGGAACTCGCCGGACAGCCGCACCATCGCCGGCCGGTCCTGCTTGGCGCGGGCGTGCTCCTCCTCGGCGACGATCGAGCGCAGCGCGGCCACCGCCTTCGGGTCGCGCCGCGCCACCAGCCGGCGCACCAGCGCCGGCTCGATCAGGCGACGGGCCTCGAAGACCTCGCGGGTCTGCTCGACGGTGGGCGCCGCGATGAACGCGCCGCGGTTCGGGATGGTCTGCACCAGGCCCTCGTTGGCCAGGCGCGCGAGCACGTCGCGCACCTGGGCGCGGCTGGTCTCGAAGAGCTCGGCGAGCCGGTCCTCGACCAGCTTGGTGCCGGGCGGCAGGCGGTGCTCCAGCACCGAGCGCAGGATCCGGTCGTAGATGGCCTCGCGCAACGCAGCGCCCACGGGCGTCTTGTCGGAAGCCGCCGCACGGGGCTTTCCGGCACGGGCCTTGGGATCTTTTTTGTTGACGATCATTACCGGAATTGTCGACACTCGAAACGGGATCGACGCCGCGTGGGCGGCGCCGGAGACCCGATTGTAGGATGGAAGACGTCGTTCGCAGCGCCGCGGACGATGGGCTGCTGAACGAAGGACTCCGGTACGTGAAACGAACCCTGATCGGCGTGCTGACGCCCTCCTCCAACACCGCGCTCGAGCCGCTGACCTCGGCGATGGTCGCCGCGCTGCCCGGCGTGTCGGCGCATTTCGGGCGCTTCCGAGTCACCGAGATCTCGCTCGCCGCGGGCTCGCAGGGCCAGTTCGAGCTCGAACCCATCCTGCATGCCGCCAAGCTGCTCGCCGACGCCCGCGTCGACGTCATCGTCTGGAGCGGCACCTCGTCGGGCTGGCTCGGCTTCGGCCGCGACGAGGCGCTGTGCGCGGCCATCACCCGCGAGACCGGCGTGCCGGCCTGCACCTCGGTGCTGGCCTTCAACGAGATCATGGACCTGACCGGGCGCCGCCGGTTCGGGCTGGTCACGCCCTACCTCGACGACGTGCAGGCGAAGATCGTCGCCAACTACGCGGCGAGCGGCTACGACTGCGTGGCCGAGCGCCACACCGGGCAGTCGGTGAACTTCGAGTTCGCCGAGGTCACCGAGGAGCGGCTCACCGGCATGGCCCGCGAGGTCGCCGCCGCGAAGCCCGACTGCATCGTCACCTTCTGCACCAACCTGCGCGCCGCCCACCTGGTACCCGCCTGGGAGGCCGAGCTC
>JAIYAG010000528.1 GCA_027489195.1 Burkholderiales bacterium
CGCGAGCAGCGCCGCCTGACGAGCGTCGCCGCCATCGACCGCATCCTTGCGAGGCAGCTCGAGGCGCCGCGCATCACTTCGGCACGCCTGGCGGCTGCGCGTCGAAAGGGGCGGTCGTGACCGCGCGCCAACTCGTCGTCGACGCGAGCGTCGCGTTGAAGTGGCTGTTTTCCGACGGCCGGGACGAGGTCGATGCCTCCGCCGCGAGACGGCTGCTGTACGGGGTCCGGGACGGCGAGTTCCGCCTCGTTGCGCCGCCGCACTTCCTGGCCGAGGTCGCGGCGGTCCTCGCGCGAGAGACGCCCGGAACGGCGCTCCGCGATCTCGTCGACCTGCAGCAGGTCGAGGTCTCGATCGTCGACGATCCGGCCACGCTCGTGCGAGCCGTCGAACTCGCCATCCAGACAGGGCAGCATGTGTTCGATACGCTGTACCACGCGATCGCGCTCGAGCATTCCGATGCGGTTCTGGTCACCGCCGCCGAGCGGTACTGGCGCGCCGCATGCGCGCAGGGGCGAATCGTCCGCCTCGCCGACTTCGCGACCGTGCGCTGACCCGTGGACCGCAACGTCGAGATCAAGGCCCGGATCGTCTCGGTCGAGGCGATGCACCCGATCGCCGCCGCGCTCGCAGACAGCGGCCCGACGCCGATCGCGCAGGACGACACCTTCTTCGCCTGCGATGCCGGCCGGCTCAAGCTGCGCGACTTCGGCGAGGGCCGCGGCGAGCTGATCTTCTACCGGCGCGCGGACGACGCCGGTCCGAAGACCTCGTTCTACGTCCGTACGCCGACGCTCGACCCCGCGGGCCTGCGTGATGCGCTGGCGCTTGCGTACGGCGTGGTCGGACGCGTGCGCAAGGCACGCACGCTGTTCCTCGTCGGCCGCACGCGGATCCACCTCGATCGTGTCGAGGGGCTCGGCGACTTCCTCGAGCTCGAAGAGGTGCTGCGCGACGGCGAGGCCGCCGAGGCGGGTGTCGCCGAGGCGCACGCGCTGATGGCTCGGCTCGGCGTCGAGCCCTCGGCGCTCGTCGAGGGCGCCTACGTGGACCGGCTCGCCGCGCCCGCCGCGCCCGGACGGCCACCCGACTTCCCCGCATGAACGCCACCGCCACCGCCGCCGATCCCCGGACCACCGCCCTCGCACTCGCCGCCGCGGTGCTCGCGGCCGCCAGCTTCATCGCGATGGACGGCACCGCCAAGTGGCTCGGGGAGCGCTACGGCACGGCGCAGGTGACCTTCCTGCGCTTCGCCTTCGGCACGCTGTATGCGGTGCCGCTCTGGCTCTGGTGGAGGCCGTCGCTTCCGACGCGCTCGCAATGGCGGTGGCACCTGCTGCGCAGTGCGCTGCTGATCGTCGCACTGCTGACCTGGTTCCACGCGCTCAAGGTCCTGCCTCTGGTGCAGGCGGTGGGCATCGGCTACACGGCGCCGATCTTCATCTCGCTGCTGGCGATGTGGGCGCTGCGCGAGCGGCCGTCGCGCTGGCTCTGGGCGGCCATGGCTCTCGGCATGTCGGGCGTGGTCGTGGGGCTCTGGCCCGAGCTGGGGTCGGTCGATGCAGGCGGCGGCGCGGCCCGGCCGTGGGGGATGGCCGCCGCGGGCGTGTCGGCCCTGGCCTATGCGGGCGTGATGGTGGTCGCGCGGCACCAGGCGCGGCAGGATGCGCTCTGGACCATCCTGCTGGTGCAGAACGTGATCCCGACGATCGTGCTCGCCGTACCGCTGTGGTGGCTGTGGGCGTCGATTCAGTGGTCCGACGTCCCGATCCTGCTGCTGATGGGCGGGTTCGCGACGATCGGCATGGTGGCGATCACCTGGGCCTATACGCACGTGGAGGCCAGCCGGGCGGCACCGCTCGAGTACACCGGTCTGGTGTGGGCCGCGCTGCTCGGCTGGCTCGCGTTCGGGGAGATTCCGACCGGCTGGAGCATCGGCTCGGCGGCGCTCATCGTGCTGGGCTGCCTGCTGCTGCTGCGCCGCTGACGCGGGGGCGTCACCCCGCCATCGCTTGTTTCCTTCGCACCACCTGGATGACCCGCTCGCCGGCCGCGCCCGGCGCGGCTTCTGCCGCCGCGTCCGCGCGAGCGTCGAGGTCACCGCGCTCCCACCGTTCCTTCAGCGCCCGCGTCCGCGCGCGCGCCGTCGCGACCGCAGCGAGCTTCACATGCCCGAAGCCGCGGATCCGATCGGGGACCGACGCGATCGCGACGGCGAGCGGCAGGTGCGCCGCGTCGAGCTCGGGCAGCAGCGACTCGATCGTCGCGCGGTACTCGTCGACCAGCGCGCGCTCGAGCCGGCGCTCGGCGCTGCGGCCGAAGACGTCGAGCGCGCCGCCGCGCAGCCGCCGCACGGCCGAGAGCACGCGGAACGCCGGCATCGCCCAGCGCGCGTCGATCGCGATCTTGCGCGGCGTGCCGTCGGGCCTGCGGAAGTGCGCGCCCAGTGCCGCGAGGAACGGCGGCGCGAGGTGCAGCTTCAGGCCGTCCCAGCGCTCGAACTGCTCGGCGAGCGCGCGCTCGAAGCCGCCGTCCACGTAGAGTCGGGCCACCTCGTACTCGTCCTTCACCGCCATCAGCTTCGACAGGCCGCGCGCGACCGCAGCGGTGAGCGGGCGGTCGGCCTCGCGCACCGGCGCGCCCGACGCCACGTCGCCGCTCGCCGCGGTGCCGGTGCCGGTGTCGGTGTCGGCCCCGGCCCCGGCACAGGCCCCGGCATCCGGGCCCGCGATGCCGAGCGCACGGTTCTCGGCCGCACGGACCCTCGCCACGAACGCGACGAACCGCGCCGCGTACGCTGCGTCCTGGTAGTCGGCGAGGAAGCGCGCCCGTCGGGCGACC
>JAIYAG010000134.1 GCA_027489195.1 Burkholderiales bacterium
GGGCCTGTCGTTCCAGGAGCGGCTGTCCTCGGGCCAGGCGCCCTTGCTCTATGGCCTGTCGCTGCTGGTGATCAGCCTGGTGTTCTACCTGGTGCCCGAGACCTACATCGGCCGCGGCGTGCTGGCATGGAGCTCGGTGCTCGCGCTGTGCAGCGTGCTGCTGATCCGGGTCGTCTTCTTCCGCCTGACCGACGTGGGCCTGCCCAAGCGGCGCGTGATGGTGCTGGGCAACGGCGCCGAGGCCGAGGAGGTCATCGAGCACCTTCACAAGTCGACGCAGCGGCACTCGGTGCAGTACGCCGGGCTGTACCCGGTGATGACCGACCGCGATGCCGAGGGCCGGGAGCGGCCACTGAACCACGACGCGCTGCTGCGCACGGTCAGCGAGCTCAAGGTCTCCGAGGTGGTCGTCGCGGTCCGCGAGCGCCGCGGAGGCGTGCTGCCGCTGCGCCAGCTGCTCGACTGCAAGCTGCGGGGCGTGCGGGTGATGGGCCTGCAGTCGTTCTACGAGCGCGAGCAGGGCGTGCTGCGCATCGACACGATGCGGGCGAGCTGGATGATCTTCGGCGACGGCTTCGACCAGGGCCTGGCGCGCGACGTGGTCAAGCGCCTGTTCGACCTGATGGTCAGCCTGGCGCTGCTGGTCGCGACCCTGCCGATCATCGTGCTGGCGATGATCGCCGTCGCGGTGGAGAGCCGCGGCGGCGTCTTCTATCGTCAGGAGCGCGTCGGCGAGGCCGGTCGCAACTTCCGCATCGTCAAGCTGCGCACCATGCGCGTCGACGCCGAGGCCGACGGCAAGCCACGCTGGGCGGGCATCAACGACTCGCGGATCACCCGCGTGGGCGCCTTCCTGCGCAAGACCCGGATCGACGAGCTGCCGCAGCTCTGGAACGTGTTCAGCGGCGACATGAGCTTCGTCGGACCGCGCCCGGAGCGGCCGTTCTTCGTCGAGCAGCTCACCGAGCAGATCCCGTTCTACCAGGTCCGCCATTCGGTCAAGCCGGGCATCACCGGCTGGTCGCAGGTCCGCCATCCGTACGGTGCGTCGATCGAGGACGGCCTGGCGAAGCTGCAGTACGACCTGTACTACGTGAAGAACCATTCGCTCTTCCTCGACCTGCTGATCCTCGTCGAAACGCTGCAGGTCGTGGTGCTGGGCAAGGGAGCGCGCTGATCGCCCCGCCGCAGGTCGGCTTCGCCGGGTACGCGCTCGCCGCGACCGCGTGGCTGGGCCTGGCGGCGCTGCTCGGCGCGCGCGGGGCCGGCCAGGGCGCGGGCCGCTGGCTGCTCGCGGCCGCCGTGCTCGAGTCGGGCTGGGCGCTCGCGCTGGCCGTCTCGCCGGGCCTGCCTGGAGAACCGATGCCGATCGGCGCAGCGCTCGCCGAAGCGCTGCGCCCGCTGGCGTGGACGCTGATGCTGCTGGCGCTGATGCGCGACGGCGTGACGGCCGTGCGCCCCGGCCCCCCCCGCGCCCCGCGCGCGGCCGACATGCCGCAACGGCTGCAGCCGCGCCATCCCTACCTGGTGCCCGCGCTCGCGGTGGCGCTCGCGCTGGCCTCGTTCCACGCCAACGCGTTCGGCACCGACGCCGCACAGCCGGGCCTGGCGGGGCTGCTCGCGGCGATGCTCGCGCTCGTCTGCGTCGAGCAGGTCTACATGAACACCGATGCCGCCCACCGGTGGGCGGTCAAGCCGCTGTGCCTGGCGCTCGCCGCGTCGTTCGCCTTCGACATCGTGCTGATCGCCGACACGCTGCGCACCGGCACGGCGGACGCCGGCGCCTGGGCCGCACGCGGCTTCGCGCATGCGCTGCTGGTGCCGCTGGTGGCGATCGCGGCGGCCCGCCACCGCGACTGGCAGCTCAAGATCAAGCTCTCGCGCGAGCTGGTGTTCCACGGGACGGCGCTGGTCGGATCGGTGGGCTTCGTGCTGGCCTTCGCGGTGCTCGGCTGGGCGGCTCGGGTGGCCGGACCGCACTGGGCCGGCGTGCTGCAGGCACTGCTGCCCTTCTGCGCGGCGATCGCCGCCGGCGCGATGCTGTCCTCGGACGCGCTGCGCGCACGGCTGCGGGTCTGGGTGGCCAAGCATTTCTTCTCCTACCGCTACGACTACCGCGACGAGTGGCTTCGGCTGACGCGGATCGTCTCGGCGCCCGACGCCGCGGCCGGTGCCGCCGAGGGCCTCGGCGAGCGGGCGCTGCGCGCGCTGTGCGACCTGGTCGACAGCCCGGGCGGCACGCTGTGGGTGCAGTCGGCCGACGGCGACTTCGTGCGCGACGCCCACGTCGGCGACGCCCGGCCCGGGCCGCTTCGCGCAGACGAGCCGGTGCTCGCCTGGCTGCGGACACGCGCCTGGATCATCGACATCGACGAATGGCGGCGCACGCCGGTCCGCTACGACGGCCTCGCGCTGCCCGCGCAGGTGGCCGACGACCCGGGCGCCTGGCTGCTCGTGCCCCTGCTCGGGCAGGACACGCTGGCGGCGGTCGCCGTGCTGGCGCGGCCGCGGGCCGCGGCGCCCGTCGACTGGGAGGTGCGCGACATCCTGAAGGCCGCCGGCCGCCAGATCGCCGGCTACCTGGCGCTGCGCGAAGCCGGCGAGCGGCTCGCGCAGGCCGGTCGATTCGAGTCCTTCAACCGGATGTCGGCCTTTGTCGTCCACGACCTGAAGAACCTCGTCGCCCAGCTCTCGCTGCTGCTGCGCAACGCCTCGCGTCACCAGGCCGATCCGGAGTTCCAGCGCGACATGCTCGCGACGGTGGCCAACGTGGTCGAGCGCATGCAGGGCCTGACCCGGCAGCTCGGTGGCGGCCCCCGCACGCAGGCCCGCCGCACCGACGTGCCGATCGCCGCCACACTCGAGTCGGTGGTGCGCGCGCGCGAAGGCCTGCGGCCGGCGCCGGCGCTCGATGCGATGGATGCGGCGCTGCTCGGACGGCACGTGCTCGCCGACCCGGAGCGGCTCGAACGCGTCTTCGGTCACCTGCTTCAGAACGCGATCGAGGCGACCCCGCCCGACGGCCGCGTCAGCGTGCGGGCGCGGCGCGACGGCGATCACGCGCTCGTCGAGGTCACCGATACCGGCCACGGCATGAGCGAGGCCTTCGTCGAGACCCGGCTGTTCCGTCCGTTCGCTTCGACCAAGGGTCACGGTCTGGGCCTGGGCAGCTTCGAGTGCAGGGAGTACCTGCGCGAGGTCGGCGGCCGCGTGGACGTGCGCAGCGCGCCCGAGGCGGGGACCACGGTGACCGTGCGCCTGCCGCTGGTCGGCCTGCACGCAGCCGTGCTGCAGGAGGGATGATGGACGCCGAGCGCCCTGTCCTGCTCGTCGTCGAGGACGACCCCGGCCTGCGCAAGCAGATGCGCTGGAGCTTCGACGCCTACGAGGTGGTGTTCGCCGAGGACCATGACAGCGCGATCGCGGCACTGCGTCGCGCCGAGCCCGCGGTGGTCACCCTCGACCTCGGGCTGCCGCCTCATCCGGACTCGGCCGACGAGGGCTTCCGCCTGCTCGGCGAGATCCTGTCGCTCGCGCCGGCGACCAAGGTGATCGCGCTCACCGGCCAGGACGACCGCGCCAATGCGGTCCGGGCGATCGGCATGGGCGCCTACGACTTCTTCGAGAAGCCGTTCGATGCCGAGACGCTCGGCCTGACGATCGCCCGCGCGTACCGGCTCGCCGCCCTCGAACGGGAGCACGCCCGGCTGCTCGAGAGCCACGGCAGCGACACGGTCGCCGGCCTGCTGACGCGCGACCCCGGCATGACCAAGCTCTGCCGACAGATCGAGAAGATCGCGCCCACCCAGGCGAGCGTGGCGCTGATCGGCGAATCGGGCACC
>JAIYAG010000195.1 GCA_027489195.1 Burkholderiales bacterium
ATGACCGCCGGTTCGATGCTCGCCGAGCCGCTGCTGCTGCACGGCAGCGGCGCCCCCGCCGAGCGCACCGCGCGGGTTGCCGAGCTGCTCTCGCAGGTCGGGCTGCGCGCCGACGCCGCGCGCCGCTATCCGCACGAGTTCTCGGGTGGCCAGCGCCAGCGCCTGGCGATCGCGCGCGCGCTCGCCGCGGGTCCGAAGGTCATCGTCTGCGACGAGCCGGTCTCGGCGCTCGACGTGTCGATCCAGGCGCAGATCCTGAACCTGCTCGGCGACCTGCAGCGCAGCCTGGGCCTGGGCTACGTGTTCATCTCGCACGACCTCGCGGTGGTGCGCCAGATCGCGACCGACCTCGGCGTGATGTACCTCGGCCGGCTGGTCGAGACCGGCCCGGCGCCCGCGGTGTTCGGCGCCCCGCGCCATCCGTACACCCGCGCGCTGCTGTCGGCGGTGCCGATCCCCGACCCGGCCGCGCGCGGTCGCGAACCCGCGATCGGCGGCGACGTGCCGAGCCCGCTCGACCCGCCGCCGGGCTGCACCTTCCACACCCGCTGCCCGCATGCCGACGAACGCTGTCGCACCGAGTCGCCCGCGCTCGAGGCGGCGGGCGACGGCGTGTCGGTGGCCTGCTGGCACTGGCGCACCATCGCGCCGCCCGCCTCGACACGCGCCCGTGCCACCCGACCCGACGATGCGCTCGCGCGGCTGCAGGCCGCGTTCGTGCGCTGAGCCCCCACACGACAACCGAGACCCCAGGAGGACCCGACCGATGATCCCGACCCATGCCCTGAAGGCGGCCGCCGCAGCGATCGCGCTCGCGCTCGCCGGCACCGCCGGCGCACAGACCACGCTTCGCATCGGCCTCGCCGAGGACCCCGACGCGCTGGACCCGAGCACCGCCCGCACCTACGTCGGCCGCATCGTGTTCGCGTCGATCTGCGACAAGCTCTTCGACATCGACGAGAAGCTCAACATCGTCCCGCAGCTCGCGCTGTCGCACGAGACCTCGGCCGACGGCAAGACGGTCACGATCAAGCTGCGCACCGGCGTGAAGTTCCACGACGGCGAGCCCTTCGACGCCGCCGCCGCCAAGTTCAGCCTCGACCGCCACCTGTCGATGCAGGGCTCGTTCCGCCGCGCCGAGATCTCGCAGATCGACACCGTGACCGTGGTCGATCCGACCACCGTCCGCCTCGCGCTCAAGACGCCGTTCGCGCCGCTGATCGCGCAGCTCACCGACCGCGCCGGCATGATGGTCTCGCCCAAGGCCGCGACCGCGCTCGGCGACAAGTTCGGCACCGCGCCGGTCTGCGCCGGCCCGTACAAGTTCACCGAGCGCGTCGCGCAGGACCGCATCGTCGTCGACCGCTTCCCCGACTACTGGGACAAGTCCAAGGTCTCGATCGACCGCATCGTCTACCGTCCGATCCAGGACTCCACGGTGCGCCTGGCCAACCTGAAGTCCGGCCAGCTCGACCTGCTCGAGCGCGCGCTCGCGACCGACATCGGCGAGATCGAGAAGGACAAGCGCATCAAGCTCGCCAAGGGCTTCGAGCTCGGCTACCAGGGCATCACGATGAACGTGGCCAACGGCGAGAAGGCCAACAGCCCGCTCGGCAAGGACGCGCGCGTTCGGAAGGCGCTCGAGCTCGCCATCGACCGCGAGGCCATCGACCAGGTGGTGTTCAACGGCGTGCAGAGCCCGAACAACCAGTGGGTGAGCCCGCAGAACCCGTACTACCAGCCGAAGTTCCCGACGCCCAAGCGCGACGTCGCGCGCGCCCGCGCGCTGCTCAAGGAGGCCGGCGTCACGCCGCCGCTGCAGCTCGACTTCATGGTGCCGAACAATCCCGAGACCCGGGCGGTCGCCGAGGTGATGCAGTCGATGGCGGCCGAGGCCGGCTTCGACCTGAAGATCCGCGTGACCGAGTTCGCGACCTCGCTGAACGAGGCCGAGAAGGGCAACTTCCAGCTCTACATGCTGGCGTGGAGCGGTCGCACCGACCCGGACGGCAACATCTATTCGTTCGCCTCGTGCAAGGGCCCGCTCAACTACGGCAAGTACTGCGACGCCGGCGTCGACGGGCTGCTCGACCGCGCGCGCAGCGTGACCTCGGTCGCCGAGCGCCGTGCCCTCTACGAGCAGGTCGCCGCCAAGTGGCTGACCGAGGGCTCGGTGCTGTACCTGTACCACCGCGCGCTGCTGTTCGCGCACTCCACGCGCCTCGAGGGCTTCAAGGTCATGCCCGACGGCCTGATCCGCGTGACGGACCTCAAGCTGAAGTGATCCCGTGCTGAGCTTCCTTCCCCGCCGGCTGCTGCAGCTCATCCCGACCCTGTTCCTGGTGTCGGTGCTGATCTTCGGGCTGCAGCAGCTGCTGCCCGGCGATCCGGCGCTGGTGATGGCCGGCGAGGAGAAGGATCCGGCCGTCATCGAGCAGATCCGCCAGCGCTACCGGCTCGACCAGCCGCTGCCGATGCAGTACCTGTACTGGGTCGGCGGCGTGCTGCGCGGGGACCTCGGCGAGTCGATGCGGCTCGGCTTGCCGGTCTCGCAGCTCATCGCCGAGAAGCTGCCGGTGACGCTGCAGCTCGCGACGATGGCGATGACCTTCGCGCTGCTGATCGGCATCCCCGCGGGCGTGCTGTCGGCGGTGAAGAAGGGCACGGCCTGGGACGTGGGCGCCAACGTGTTCGCGCTGTGGGGGCTGTCCACGCCGAACTTCTGGCTCGGCATCATGCTGATCTTCCTGTTCTCGGTGCAGCTCGGCTGGCTGCCCGCCTCGGGCTACGTGAGCCCCTTCGAGGACCTCGGCCAGTCGCTCGCCGCCACCGTGATGCCCGCCTTCGTGCTGGGCAACGCCATCGCCGCGGTGCTGATGCGCCACATGCGCTCGGCGATGCTGCAGGCGATGGGCGCCGACTACGTGCGCACCGCGCGCGCCAAGGGCCTGCGCGAGCGGGCGGTGGTGCTGCGCCATGCGCTGCGCAATGCCCTCACGCCGGTGATCACGCTCGGCGCGCTCGAGTTCGGCACGCTGCTGTCGGGGGCGGTGCTCACCGAGCAGGTGTTCTCGATCCCCGGCTTCGGCAAGCTGATCGTCGATGCGGTGTTCAACCGCGACTACGCGGTGGTGCAGGGCGTGGTGCTGGTGACCGCCACCGTCTACATCATCCTCAACCTGCTGGCCGACGTGCTGTACGTGATGGTGAATCCGAGGCTGCGGGCATGACCGCGAGCACCGAGCCCGCCGGCGTCGCGGCCCTGCCCGCGGGCGTCGCTCCCGACACCGGCGACAGCCCCGGCCGGCTGGCCGTGCGCGCCGTGCTGTCCCGGCCCACCGCGGTCTTCGGCGGCGTGGTGCTGGTGCTGGTGAGCCTGCTGGCGATCTTCGCGCCGTGGATCGCGCCCTACGACCCGCTCGCCACCAGCTGGGCCGCGGTGCGCAAGGCGCCGAGCGCGGCGCATTGGTTCGGCACCGACGAGGTCGGCCGCGACCTGCTGTCGCGCACCATCTGGGGGGCGCGCGCGTCGCTGTCGGCCGGCGTGATCGCGGTGACCATCGCGGTGGGGGCGGGCGTGCCGATCGGCATGCTCGCCGGCTACGTCGGCGGCTGGGTCGACGCGGTGATCGGACGGCTCACCGATGCGATGCTCGCCGTGCCCTTCCTGATCCTCGCGATCGCGCTCGCGGCCTTCCTCGGGCCGTCGCTGGGCAACGCGATGATCGCCATCGGCGTGACCGCGACGCCGATCTTCGTCCGGCTGGCCCGCGGCCAGGTGCTCGCCGCCCGCGCCGAGGACTGGGTCGAGGCCGCGCGCGCCGTCGGCAACCCGCCGGCGCGCATCCTGCTGCGCCACATCCTGCCGAACATCCTGCCGCCGGTGATGGTGCAGGCCACGCTCGCGGTGGCCGCGGCGATCATCGCCGAGGCGAGCCTGTCGTTCCTCGGCCTCGGCCAGCAGCCGCCCGCGCCGAGCTGGGGCTCGATGCTCAACACCGCGCAGCGCTTCCTCACGCAGGCGCCCTGGATGGCGGTCTTCCCGGGCATCGCGATCTTCCTGACGGTGCTGGCGTTCAACCTGTTCGGCGACGGGTTGCGGGACGCACTGGATCCGAAGAAGTAGCGGGCCGCCCGTTCACCGCGCCTGGTGACACCCCATGCACGAGTACGCCGAGCGTCCCATCATCGGCGTGCCGGTGCCCGCCCGGAACCCGGCGACATTGGTCTCGGCATCCGTCAGCCGCTGCTCGAGCACCGCGCGGTACGGCCAGCTCGCGTAGGTCGGCGACAGCTTCGCGTTCGCGTAGACCTTGCGCGCCGTCGCCGGGTCGCCGGCCTTCACCAGCATGTCGCCCATGTTCATGAAGAAGCCCTCGAAGTTGTAGGGCGCGATCGTCGAGTTCCAGCACACGCGCTTCTCGCCCACGGTGGTGGCCCGCGCCATCACGCCCGAGAAGTCCGGGTTCGCCCGGTCGATCGGCTGGCCGGCACACACGTCGAGGGTGCGCCACTGCCAGTCGAGCGCCTCGCGGTAGCCCGACGAGTCGGCCGGCAGCCGCGACATCACGTAGCCGGCGGTGAACAGGTTGAACTCGGGCCAGGCGTCGATCGAATCGCGCAGCGTGTAGTAGCCCTGGCGCACCAGCTTCTCGTCGCGGTGGATCGTGCCCTCGGTCACCCGAAGGGCGCCGAGGAAGCCGGCGTAGCGCGCCTCGTTCGGCGCGAGGCGGGCGGCTTCCTCGAAGTACTTGCGCGACAGCGTCGCGTCGTTGGTGATCGTGGCCGGCAGCGTCGCCAGGCGGGCGGACTCCGACAGTCGCCAGATGTGGAGCCAGCCGGCGCGGGCCGCGGTGACCACATCGTTCGGGTTCTCCAGGTACGCGGCGGTCTGCACCTCGAGCGCGCGGCCGATGTCGTCGTAGCGGCCGTTGTGCAGCGTGTCCCAGAAGAGCGCATCCGCCTTGCGGGCCAGCTCGGTCCGGTCGGCGGAGGGCGCCTTGGCGGGGGCGGTCTGCACCGCGATGAACGCGCAGCCGGGCAGCGCGGCGAGCGCGGTGAAGGCGATGGCGGCGGCGAGGGCGGTCGGGGCGGGGCGGCGGGGTGTCGGCACGGTCGGTCTCCAGTTCGGGATGCAGTGCGGCGCAGTCTGCCGGGCGCCTGCCTGCGGTGCACCGCCACTGCGACAAACCGGCCGTGGCCGTTCGCGAACCGTCGCCGCGGCGGCGCGAGCGGGGCCGCCCGGCGCGCGGCGTGCGCCTGCGCCCCGCGCCCGCCGCCGGACACGCCGGCGTCACCCGCCATCCGTATACTTCGCGCAGAGCGGTCGCCGCACGACGGCGACTCCGATCCCCTCCCGTCACACCGCAGAGCCTTCCATGCGCACCGTCGTGTTCAACCAGAAAGGCGGCGTGGGCAAGTCCACGATCACCGTCAACCTCGCCGCGGTCGGCGCCAGCCGTGGCCGCCGCACCCTCGTCGTCGACCTCGATCCGTCCGGCAACGCGAGCCGCTACCTGCTCGGTGCCGAGGCCGACACTGCGCGCACCGGGGCCGCGGACCTCTTCGAGCAGTCGCTGAAGTTCTCGGTCCGCGCGCGGCCGGCCACGGACTACGTCGCGGACACGCCGTTCGAGGCGCTGCATCTGGTGGCCGCGGATGCCCGGCTCGACGAGATGCATGCCAAGCTCGAGTCGCGCTACAAGATCTACAAGCTTCGCGAGGCGCTCGACGAGCTCGCCGAGGTCTACGACGACATCTGGATCGACACGCCGCCGGCGCTGAACTTCTTCAGCCGCTCGGCGCTCATCGCCGCGCGGACCTGCGTGATCCCCTTCGACTGCGACGAGTTCTCGCGGCGCGCGCTCTACGGGCTGATGGCCTCGGTCGACGAGATCCGCGCCGACCACAATCCGGGGCTGGAGATCGGCGGCATCGTGGTCAACCAGTTCCAGCCGCGGGCCAACCTGCCGCAGCGCACGGTGCAGGAGCTGGTGGACGAGGGCCTGCCGGTGCTGCAGCCCTACCTGAGCGCGAGCGTGAAGATCCGCGAGTCGCACGAGCGCGCGACGCCGATGGCCTGGCTCGATCCGCGGCACAAGCTGGCCGAGGAGTTCGAGGCGCTCTACGACCGGCTGGCCGAGGAGGACGAGGGGCCGCGCAAGGGCAAGGCGAAGCGCTGACCCGGGCGCGGCGCCTCAGCCCGCGCCGAGCGTCGCCCAGGCGTCGCGCAGCACCTGCGCCGAGCGCTCCAGCGCCGACCGTTCGGCCGCGTCCAGCGCGGGCGCCAGCACCTGCGTGCCGCCCTCGCGCCCGACCACCGTCGGCAGCGACAGCGCCACGCCGTGCAGGCCCAGCGCGCCCTCCTGCACCCGCGAGACGTCGAGCACGCGCCGCTCGTCGCGCAGCAGCGCGCGCAGCAGGCTGGCGGTCACCAGCCCGATCGCATGGTTGGTCGCGCCCTTGCGGCGGATGATCTCGTAGGCCGCGACCCGCACGTCGCGCGCGAGGCGCGCCTCGTCGTCCGGGGTCCAGCCCGGCCAGTCGCGCAGCGGCACGCCGCCGGCGTGCGCGCCCGACCACAGCACCACCTCCGAGTCGCCGTGCTCGCCGACCACCTGCGC
>JAIYAG010000206.1 GCA_027489195.1 Burkholderiales bacterium
CCTGCAGACGGTCGCCCGCGTGCTGGCCAAGGAGGTCAACCGCTCGCTGGTCCAGACCCGCGGCCTGCTCGACCAGGTCGACGAGACGCTGCGCGGCGACGGCATCCAGCGCACGCCGGCCCTCGACGCACTGCTCGAGTCGCTGCCGCGACAGCAGACGCTGCTGCGCGAGATCGCGGTGGTCGATCGCCGAGGCATCGTGATCGCGTCGTCGGACCGCCGCCATGTCGGCCTCGACGTCTCGGCCTACGACTTCGCCGCGGCGCCCCGCGACGCGCGGCTGCGCATCGGCCAGCCCAAGGCCGGCCGGGCCCTGAACGCCGGCCGCCCCGCCGAGGGCATCGAGCACGCGTTCGACGGCTTCCTCACGGTGTCCCGGGCGACGTCCGAGATGGCCGATGCGCCGCTGGTGGTCGCGGTGATCGGCGCCGACAGCCTGATCGGCGAGATGAAGTTCCTGTCGCCCGACGAGTCCAGCCTCATCACGGTCTACCGCTACGACGGCACGCTGCTGGCCGCGAGCGAGCGGGACGCGCTGCGTCGGAAGACCGCGCATCCGATCTTCACCGACTTCCTGCCGAACCGCGAGAACGGCGGCTACGCCGATCGCCCGGGCGACGCGAGGGTCTGGCGCGGCCACTTCGACACCACCGCCGACTTTCCGGTCGTGATCGAGGTCCGCACGCCGCAGGCGGCGATCACCCAGCGCTGGGAGCGCGAGCTGGTCTCGCCGTTCGTGATCCTGCTGGTGACGCTGGTGGCGGTCACGCTCTACACCCGGATGACCGCGGGGGCGCTGCGCCAGCGTGCACGCTCCGAGGAGCAGGCGGCCACGCAGGAGCGGCGGCTGCGCAACATCCTCGACACCGCCGCCGACGGCATCGTGACGGTCGACGGCCGGGGCGTGGTGCGCGAGTACAACCGCGCCGCCGAGTCGATCTTCGGCGTGTCGGCCGCGGAGGCCCTCGGCCGGCCGATGGCCGGACTGCTGCCCGACGAGCATGCCGACGCCGACCAGGACCGGATCGAGGACTTCCTCACTTCCGGCGGCGGCGCGGCCGTCGGCCGGAACCGCACGATCGTCACGCAGCGGCGTGACGGCCGCCCGATGGAGCTGCAGCTCGCGGTGAGCGAGGTGGTCGACCAGGGCGAGCACCTGTTCACCGGCATCGTGCGCGACGTCACCGAGTTCAGGCAGGCCGAGCAGCGCTTCCGCACGCTGTTCCAGCGCTCGGGCGAGCCGCACCTGCTGTTCGTCTCGGGCGAGCTGGTCGACTGCAACGACGCCGCCGCGATGCTGCTGCGCGCGGAGCGCCGCGAGCTGCTGCTCGGGCGCCGGCTCGAGCAGCTCGCGCCCGCGCTGCAGGCGGGCGGCCCGTCGAACGAGGTGGTGGCGACGGCCTTCGCCGAGGCGCGCCGCGACGGCGTCAAGCGGCTGGTCTGGGCGGCCCGCGGCCTGGACGGCACCGAGTTCCCGGTCGAGATGACGCTCACGCCGATCCGCCTCGGCGCGGAGGACGCGATGCTGGTCGCCTGGCACGACATCGCCGAGCGCCAGCGCTACGAGCAGCAGCTGCGCCAGGCCCGCGACGCGGCCGAATCGGCGGCCTCGGCGAAGTCGCAGTTCCTGGCGATGATGAGCCACGAGCTGCGCACGCCGATGACCGGCATCATCGGCATGGTCGACCTGCTGCACGACTCGCGCATGACCGACGAGCAGCGCCACTTCGTCAGCGTGCTGCGCAGCTCCGCGCATTCGCTGCTGACCGTGCTCAACGACGTCCTGGACTACTCGAAGATCGAGGCCGGCCGGCTCGACATGGAGCGCATCGACTTCCGGCCGGAGGCGGTCGCGCAGGAGGTCGTCGCGCTGCTCGCGCACGCGGCCTCGCAGCGCGGCAACAACCTCGTGCTGCGCTGGCGCGACGATGCGCTGCCGGCGCTGTGCGGCGACCCGACGCGGCTGCGCCAGCTGCTCTTCAACCTGGTCGGCAACGCGATCAAGTTCACCGAGCGCGGCACGGTCACCATCGACGGCGACGCGCGCACGCTGCCCGACGGGCGCGTGGCGCTGGCCTTCGACGTGCGCGACACCGGCGTGGGCATCGCGCCCGACGTGCTGCCCACGCTGTTCCGGCCCTTCCAGCAGGCCGACAGCTCGACCACGCGGCGCTTCGGCGGCACCGGCCTGGGGCTGGCGATCTGCAGGCACCTGGTCGAGGCGATGGACGGGCAGATATCGGTCGACAGCCAGCCGGGCTCGGGCTCGACCTTCCGCTTCGTGGTGCGCCTCGAGCCGGCGGGCACCACGCCGCCCCTGCCGATCGAGCCGGAGCTGCCGCCGGCCGCAGGCGTCACCGGGCTGCGGCTGCTGGTGGCCGAGGACAACCCGACCAACCGGCTGCTGGTCGGGACACGGCTGCGGCGCGCCGGGCACCGCGTGGACCTGGTCGAGAACGGCCTGCAGGCGGTCGAGGCGGTGCGCGGCAACGAGTACGACGTGGTCCTGATGGACATGCAGATGCCCGAGCTCGACGGCATCGGGGCGACCCGCGCGATCCGGGCGCTGCCGGGGCGGGGCGCCCGGGTGCCGATCGTGGCGCTGACCGCCGACGCGCTGCCCGAGTTCCGTGCCCGCTACATGTCCAGCGGACTCGACGACTACCTGACCAAGCCGATCGACTGGAAGGCGCTCGACCGCGTGCTGCACCGGTACGCGCCCGTGGCCGCACCGGCCCCCGAGCCCGCGCCGGCCACCGCCGAGGGCGCGCGGACGACGGGCACGCCGGCGACCGCCGGCACATCGGCGCCGCCGCCCGCGGCGCGGCCCGACGCCGCCGCGGTCGCCGAGATGCAGGAGGACCTCGGCGAGGATGTCTGGGAGGCGGTGCTCGAGATCTACTGGCCGAAGGCCGCCGACGACCTGCAGGCCTGCCGGGCGGCCATGGGGGCCGGGGATGCGGCGGCGCTGCGCGCCTGTGCCCACAGCCTGAAGGGCGCCTCGTCGAGCCTGGGATTCGAGTCGGTGGCCGGCTGCGCCGCCGTGCTCGAGGCGCAGGGCACCGATGCCGGACCGGCGGCCGTCGACGCCCTCGAGGCGGTCCTCGACGCGGTGCGCCGCTCCTGGACGGTGGGTCCCGTCGCGGCCCCCGCGGGCTGAAGTCATGCGGCCGGCCGCGCCACGGCCGGCGGCTAGAATGCGGGGATGGACCGACGCACGCTGCTCGGCGCGCTGCTCGCCGCCCCCCTCGTGCCCGCCGCGGCGCAGGCCGACCTGGACGTGCCCTTCGTCACCACGCCGCAGAACGTGGTCGACGCGATGCTCGAGCTCGGCGGGGTCGGGCCGGGCGACACGCTCATCGACCTCGGCTCCGGCGACGGACGCATCGTGCTGACCGCGGCGAAGCGGTGGGGCACGCCGGGCATCGGCTACGAGATCGACCCGCGTCTGGTGTCCAACGCGCAGGGCGCCGCGCGTCGCGAGGGCCTCGAGCATCTCGCCCGCTTCGTCGTCGAGGACATCTTCGTCGCCGACCTGTCCGCCGCGACCGTCATCACGATGTACCTGCTGCCGGACGTGAACCTGCGCCTGCTGCCGCGCCTGCGCGGGCTCCGGCCGGGGACCCGGCTGGTCTCGCACGACTGGGACATGGGCGACTGGGCGCCGCAGCGCACCGTCGAGGTCGATGCGCCCGAGAAGCGCGTCGGCCTGAAGAAGGCCAGCCGCCTGATGCTCTGGACGGTCTGAGACTCGGCGACGGGAGCGGTCCGGGCCGCGAGGCTCAGGATGCGACCGGGGGCGGCACCGGCCGGGGCGCCGGCGCGCCGGCCAGCGATGCTTCACCCTCGCCCGAGGACGGGTCCACCCGATTGTCCGCCCGCACCCTCGGCAGGTACTCCGGAAACTCGCGCTGCACGAAGGCGACCAGCGCCTCGCGCACCCTGCAGCGCAGGTCCCACAGCCGGCCGGCGTCGGGGGCGCTGACCAGCGCGCGCAGCTGCATCGCGCGCTCGCCCGCCTCGGTGACCTGCAGCAGCGCGAGCCGCCGGTCCCAATCGGGCGCGGCCGCGCAGATGCGCGCCAGCTCGGCACGCAGCGGCTCGACCGGCATCCGGTAGTCGACCCACAGCAGCACCGTGCCGAGCAGCTGGGTGGAGTGGCGCGTCCAGTTCTGGAACGGATGCTCGATCCACCACTGCAGCGGCACGACCAGCCGGCGCTCGTCCCAGATCCGGATCACCACGTATGCACCGGTGATCTCCTCGATCACGCCCCACTCGCCTTCGACGATGACCACGTCGTCGAGCCGGATCGGCTGCGACAGGCCGATCTGCAGGCCTGCGATCAGGTTGCCGAGCACCGGCCGCGCGGCCAGGCCGGCCACGATGCCGGCGACCCCGGCCGAGGCGAGCAGGCTCGCGCCGACGTGGCGCACCGAGGGGAAGGTGGTCAGGACCAGCGCCGCGGCGACCAGCACGATCAGCACGTGCGCGGTCCGGGCGAGCACGCGGATCTGCGTCTGCAGCCGTCGGCTGCCGAAGTCGTCGGCCCCGTGCGGGGGCCGCGCGAGCTCGATCGCCTGCTGCACGCCGCGTACCGCGGCGCTCGCCGTCCAGGCCACGGCGACGATCAGCCCGATCGCGGTC
>JAIYAG010000232.1 GCA_027489195.1 Burkholderiales bacterium
CGGTGGCCGGTCTTGGCCAGCGGGATGCCTTCGGAGGGGTCGCTGCCGCCGGCGTTCTTGTCGAACGAGGCCAGCGCGTCGAGCTCGCGGCTGACCTGGCGCGCGTTGCGCGCCACCTCGGACATGCCCTTCTTGTGGTCGTCGAGCTCCTCGAGCGTGACGATCGGCAGGAAGACGCCGTGCTCGGCGAAGCGGAACAGGCTCGACGGGTCGTGCATCAGCACGTTGGTGTCGAGCACGAAGAGCTTGGACTGCTCGTTGGCCGCGCGCCGTCCGCCGCGGCCGGTCGCGCCGGAGGTCGGCATCGGGGACACCGCGCCATGGCGAGCGGGCGCACGCGGCGGGGTCGCCGGCGCGACGGCCGGGCTCCGGGTCGCCGGGGCCGCGGGCGCGACGCCACGGGCCTCGACGGGAGCGGGCTGGATCGGGGGGGCAGCGGCCGGCGCCGCGGGCGCGGCCCGCGATGTCGGCGCCTTCTGCGCCGGGCGCATCGGAGGGCGCAGCAGGGCGGCGCCCTCGGGCGTCGCGGCACCCGCTTCCGCGACGACCGCGGCAGCGACCGCAGGCGCGACGACGACCCGGGATACCGGCTCGGCGACGGCCCCCGCGAGCGCCGGGCGGCGCTCGGTCTCGTCGATGGGCGGCTCGGCCGCGACGGCCTCCGCGCCGCGGCCCTTCGGGCGGGGCGGGCGGGCCAGCACGGCGGTGTTCAGGTCGAGGAGGGTGGCGGGCTTGGTCGGAGCCTTGGGCAGGGGCATCGAGCGGGATCCGGGCGGGGCGGTGGGATCAGAGCGATCGGACGAACTGCAGGACCTCGTCGACGTGGCCGGGCACCTTGACGCCGCGCCATTCGCGCAGCAGCGTCCGGTCGGCGCCGATCACGAAGGTCGAGCGTTCGACGCCGCGGACCTGCTTGCCGTACATGTTCTTCATCTTCATCACGTCGAAGAGGGCGCAGACGGCCTCGTCCGGGTCGGAGATCAGCTCGAACGGGATGTCCAGCTTCGACTTGAAGCCCTCGTGCGAGCGCAGGCTGTCGCGCGAGATGCCGAAGACCGCTGCGCCGGCCGCGCGAAACTCCGGATGCGCGGCGCCGAACGCAGCGGTCTCGGTCGTGCAGCCCGGCGTGTTGTCCTTCGGATAGAAGTACAGCACGAGCGTGCCGTCGACGCCCTTCAGGCGGAACGGGCCGCCGGTGGCCTCGGCGGAGAAATCGGGGACCTTCTTGCCGACGCTGACCGTCACGATTCGCAGACTCCGTGGAAAAGACGAATCGACGATAGCACAGCCCGCAAGACGGCCCGCCGGGCCGGGCGCTCAGGCGGGAAGCAGCGCCGCGAGCACCTTGCGGCCCTCGGCCATCAGGATGTTGTAGGTACGGCAGGCCGCGCCGGTGTCCATCGCCTCGACGCCGATGCGGCGCGCGGTCAGTGCCGCGGTCAGGCGCGGATGCGGGAAGCGCTGCGAGGGGCCGGTGCCGAGCAGCACCACCTCGGGCGCGTGCGCGAGGATCGCCTCGAAGTGCTCGACGGCGAGCTCGTCGAAGCGGGCCGGTCCCCAGGGCTCGAGCGGCGCCTCGGGCTGCACCAGCAGCGAGTGACCGTAGCGCTGGGCGTTGATCTCGAGCCAGCCCGGGCCATAAGCGGTGACGGTGTTGAGGGCGGGGTCCCGGTTCGCATGGAGCTTCATGGTGTGAGGGTGTCGGCAGGCCGGGCGCGGCCGGCAACTGCTTGAAAATGCTACATTATCGGTTTAATGATGACGGCCGCGTCGCACCGTTCGACGCCGCCCGAGCAGGGATCCTACATGAGCGCGCCGCGCGACTTCTCCCGCATCCGTCGACTGCCCCCGTACGTCTTCAACATCACCGCCGAGCTGAAGATGGCCGCTCGGCGCCGGGGCGAGGACATCATCGACATGAGCATGGGCAACCCCGACGGGCAGACCCCCCAGCACATCGTCGACAAGCTCGTCGAGGCGTCCATGCGCCCCGACACGCACGGCTACTCGGTGTCCAAGGGCATCCCGCGGCTGCGCCGCGCGATCTCCGACTGGTACAAGCGGCGCTTCGCGGTCGACATCGATCCCGACTCCGAGGCGATCGTCACCATCGGCTCCAAGGAAGGCCTGGCCCACCTGATGCTCGCCACGCTCGACCGCGGCGACACCGTGCTGGTGCCGAACCCGAGCTACCCGATCCACATCTACGGCGCGGTCATCGCCGGCGCCGACATCCGCTCGGTGCGGATGACTCCGGGCACCGACTTCTTCGTCGAACTCGAGCGCGCGATCCGCGAGTCGATCCCCAAGCCCAAGATGATGATCCTGGGCTTCCCGAGCAATCCGACCGCGATGTGCGTGGACCTCGGCTTCTTCGAGCGCGTGATCGCGCTCGCGCGCCAGCACGACATCCTCGTGGTGCACGACCTGGCCTATGCCGACATCACCTTCGACGGCTTCGTCGCGCCGTCCATCATGCAGGTGCCCGGCGCGCGCGAGGTCGCGGTCGAGTTCTTCACGATGAGCAAGAGCTACAACATGGCCGGCTGGCGGATCGGCTTCATGGTCGGCAACAAGGAGCTGGTCGCCGCGCTCGCCCGCATCAAGAGCTACCACGACTACGGCACCTTCACGCCGATCCAGGTCGCCTCGATCGCCGCGCTCGACGGCCCGCAGGACTGCGTCGAGGAGATCCGCATGCAGTACCAGAAGCGCCGCGACGTGCTCGCCAAGGGCCTGCACGAGGCCGGCTGGATGGTCGAGGTGCCGCGTGC
>JAIYAG010000547.1 GCA_027489195.1 Burkholderiales bacterium
ACGGCCACGGCCATGGCCATCTTCGCCGGCGACATCCCGAGCGCGCTGCTGCGCATGCCCGGCACGCCCGCGTCGGCCGCCTACACCGACGAGGCCTACCTGCTGACCCGCCAGGGCAAGGCCGAGATCGCGCTCGGCTCGGGCCTGGTGTTCTCGGTGCTCGGCGGCATCTTCGGCACGCTGGTGCTGATCATCGCCGCGCCGATGCTCGCCGAGGTGGCGCTGAAGTTCAGCTCCTACGAGTACTTCTGGCTGGTGATGCTCGGCTTCACCTGCGCCATCTTCATCGCCGGCACCGACCCGCTCAAGGGCTGCGTGTCGCTGCTGCTGGGGCTGCTGGTCTCGGTGGTCGGCCTGGAGAATCCGGCCGCGCATCCGCGCTACACCTTCGGCAATGCCGACCTGCTCGGCGGCATCCCGCTGATCCCGCTGATGATCGGCATGTTCGCGATCTCGGAGGTGCTGCGCTACGCGACCACCGTCGTGCGCCCGGTGCTCGGCACCGACAAGCCCTTCGGCAGCGTGTTCAAGGGCATGTGGGGGCTCATCAAGAAGTACCCGGTCCAGCTGCTGCGCGGCTCGGCGCTCGGGACCCTGGTCGGCGCGCTGCCGGGCGCAGGGGCCGACATCGCGGCCTGGATGTCCTACGGGATGTCGAAGCGCTTCTCGAAGGAGCCGGAGAAGTTCGGCACCGGCCACGTCGAGGGCATCGTCGAGTCGGGCGCCGCCAACAATTCGGCGCTCGGCGGCGCGTGGATCCCGGCGCTGGTGTTCGGGATCCCCGGCGACTCGATCACCGCGATCGCGATCGGCGTGCTGTACCTGAAGAACATGAACCCCGGGCCGACGCTGTTCGTCGACAACCCGCAGAACATCTACGCGGTGTTCATCGTCTTCATCCTCGCCCAACTGCTGATGCTGCCGCTCGGCTGGCTCGCGATCAAGGTGGCCAAGCAGCTGCTGCGGATCCCGGGCGAGATCCTGATGCCGATCATCCTGCTGTTCTGCGTGGTGGGCAGCTACGCGATCAACAACACGCTGTTCGGCGTCGTCGTGATGGTCGTCGCCGGGGTCATCGCATTCTTCATGGAGCGCTGGGGCTTTCCGGTGGCGCCGACGATCCTCGGCGTCGTGCTCGGCACGATGCTCGAGGAGCATTTCTTCAGCTCGCTGATCAAGGCCGACGGCCGGCTGCTCGCCTTTTTCGAGCGCCCGATCGCGGGCGTGCTCGGCGTCGCCACCGTGGCCATCTGGGCCTGGTGGATCGCGAAGTCGCTGAAGCCCACCCCCAACAGGACGGTTCATGGATGATCTGAAAGGCAAGGTCGCGCTGGTCACCGGCGGCTCCACCGGCATCGGCGCCGCGGTCGCGCGCGAGTTCGGGCGCCTCGGCGCGAAGGTCGTGGTGCACTACTTCGCGAGCGGCGACGCCGCCGAGCAGGTGGCCGCCGACATCCGGGCCGCCGGCAGCGAGGCGATCACGCTGCGCGCCGACGCCCATTCGTCGGCCGCGATGCGCCAGGTGGTGGCCGACACGCTCGCGCACTTCGGGCGCCTCGACATCCTCGTCAACAACGCCGGCGCCCTGGTCAAGCGCGTGCCGATCGAGCAGCTCACCGACGCGCTCTTCGACGACGTGGTCGACCTGAACGTGCGCTCGGCACTGGCCGCGACCTCGGCGGCGGTGCCGGCGATGCGCGCCCAGGGCGGCGGCAACGTGATCTTCGTGACCTCGGTGGCGGCCCGCCACGGCGGCGGCCCGGGCGCGGCGCTCTACGCCGGCTCCAAGGGCTTCATCAGCACCGCGACCCACGGGCTCGCCAAGGAGCTCGCGCCGGACGGCATCCGCGTCAACGCGGTGTCGCCCGGCGTCATCACCACGCCCTTCCACGAGAAGTTCTCGACGCCGGCCCAGCTCGAGTCGATGCGACTGACGATCCCGATGGCGCGTCTCGGCTCGGCCGACGAGTGTGTCGGCGCGTTCGTGTACTTCGCATCGGACCGGCTCTCGGGCTACGTCACCGGGCAGATCCTCGAGGTCAACGGCGGGCAGTACATGCCCTGATCGACCGGTGCCGCTCGGGCCCTGGCGTCAGGGCTTGGCCGGCGCGCCGGCGGGGGCGGGAGCGACCGGCGCAGCGGCCGGCGCTTCGGTCTTCTCGCCGCCCTTCATCGACTCCTGCGCGGCATGCTCGCCGCCCATGTCGACGTGACCGCCCTGGTTCAGGACGAAGAGGACCACTGCGGCGAGCGCGACGAAGGCGATGATGATCTTGGTCATGTCGAAGTCCTGGCTGGAATGACGATGCGTGTCCGTCGCGGACGGACACGCGGTGATGCGAACGCTCGGGACACGGTCCGCCCGCGTGCCGCACGGAGCGGCCTGCGGGCGGCGACGACCGTCAGTCGTCGGCGTAGATGTCGCGGTCCTTGGTTTCCTTGACGAACAGCATGCCGATCACGAACGTGATCATGGCGATGATGATCGGGTACCAGAGGCCGGAGTAGATGTCGCCCTGCGAGGCCACGATCGCGAACGAGGTC
>JAIYAG010000345.1 GCA_027489195.1 Burkholderiales bacterium
AATCCGCCTGCGCCAGCTCGCGCGGCTCGAGGCGATCAAGATCGAGCAGGAGCTCAAGGGGCTGCGCACCGAGCGCGAGCAGCTCGCGGCGCTGCTCGACAGCGAGGGCGCGCAGCGGCGCCAGCTGATCCGCGAGATCGAGGCGGACGCCAAGCTCTACGGCGACGACCGCCGCACGCTCATCGAGGCGGCCGCCCGCACCGTGGTCGAGGTGAAGATCGCCGAGGAGCCGGTGACGGTCATCATGTCCGCCAAGGGGTGGGTGCGGGCGCGCCAGGGTCACGGCCACGACTGGGCGCAGTTCTCGTTCAAGGCGGGCGACGCGTTCTACGGCGCGTTCGAGGTCATGACCACCGACCAGCTCTTCGTGCTGGGCTCGACCGGCCGCGTGCATTCGGTGCCGGTGGCCTCGCTGCCCTCGGCCCGTGGCGACGGCGTGCCGGTCACCTCGCTGGTCGAGCTCGAGCCGGGCACGCGCGTGGAGCATGCGTTCGCCGCCCGGGCCGACGCCGGGGTGCTGCTGTCCACCCGCGGCGGCAACGGTTTCCTGTGCCAGGCGGGCGATCTCGTCGGGCGCAACAAGGCGGGCCGCCAGGTCATCACCCTCGACGACGGCGATGCGCCGATCCGCCCGGCGGTCTTCACGACCGGGTCCTCGCACGTGGTCTGCCTGGCCGGCACCGGCGAGCGGCCGCGGATGCTGGTCTTCGCGCTCGACGAGCTGCGTGTGCTCAAGAACGGGGGGCGGGGCTCGACGCTGGTCGACCTGGACAAGAAGGAGGCCTTGCTGCAGGCGCTGGTCTGCGGTGACGACGGCGTCGTGCTGTCCGGCATCGGCCGGGCCGGCAAGCCGATGGACGAGACGCTGACCGTGCGCGCGCTCGGCGAGTACCGTGCCGCGCGCGGGCGCAAGGGCAAGGTGCTCGAGCCCCGGCGCAAGGGTCCGCAGCTCACGCTGCCGCGGCCGTCCCCGAAGCCGTGAGCGCGCGGGCTCGCTGGGCGGGGCTGGCCGCCGCGATCTGGCTCGCGGCCTGCGGCACGGTCAACCCGTACTACGACGCGTCCAGGCCGCATCACCGCCCCGGCGGTTTCGTCAACGTCGGCGGGCCCACCGGCGGCAAGCCGTTCTCCGAGTTCGCCCGCTGGCAGTACGAGCGCACCCGGGACGGACTGCCCAGGCCGCCCACCGAGCACGTCCCAGGCTTCACCGGCTTTCCCGTGCAGCGGCCGGACCTGGCGCTCCTCGCCGAGAACCGGCGCGGTGCCCGGGTCACCGCCACCTGGATCGGCCACGCGACGCTGTTCATGCAGCTCGGCGGACGCAACCTGCTGGTCGATCCGGTGTTCTCCGATCGGGTCTCGCCGGTGTCCTTCGCCGGGCCGAAGCGTCGCGTGCCGCTGCCGGCGCGCCTCGACGAGCTGCCGGCGGCCGATGTCGTGCTGATCTCGCACAACCACTACGATCACCTCGACGAGCCCACCGTGCGGGCACTCCAGGCGCAGCCGGGCGGCCCGCCGCTGTTCGTCGCGCCGCTCGGGGTCGACCTGTGGCTGCGCTCGGTCGGCGCGACCCGCGTCGAGCGCCTCGACTGGTGGGACACGCTGCGCGTCGACGGCCTGGAGATCGTGCTGACGCCCGCGCAGCACTGGAGCTCGCGCAGCCCCTGGGATCGCAACGCCACGCTGTGGGGCGGCTTCGCGGTCCGCACGCCGGGCTTCACCTTCTGGTACAGCGGTGACACCGGCTACGCGCCGATCTTCGAGGAGATCGGCCGGCGGCTCGGCGCCATCGACCTGGCGGCGATCCCGGTCGGCGCCTACGCGCCGCGATGGTTCATGAAGGACCAGCACGTGAACCCGGACGAGGCGGTGCGGATCTTCCGCGAGGTCGGCGCGCGGGCCGCGATCGGCGTGCACTGGGGTACCTTCGAGCTCACCGACGAGCCGCTCGACGCGCCGATCGGGGACCTGCGCGCGGCGCTCGATGCGCAGGGCATCGCCCGCGACCGGTTCGTGCTGTACCGGCACGGCGAGACGCGGACGTACGAGGGACGCTGAGGCCTCGCGGGGCCCGGCCCCGGGCGCCGTGCAGCCCTCGGAACGCCGCGCCGCGCCACGCTGGTACGCTCGCGTCTCCTCCGATCGCGACCGCCCCGCCATGACCGCCACCCCGACCGCCTCCGCCCCCGACGACATGGTCTACGAGACCGTCGACTGCGGGACCCCGGGCCGCCGCATCGGCATCGCGCGTCTGAACCGTCCCGGGCAGCTGAACGCGCTGAACCTGTCGATGTGCCAGTCGATGCTCGACCGCTTCCGCGACTGGGCCTCGGACGAGTCGATCGCCTGCGTGATGCTGGCGGGCAACGGCCCGAAGGGCTTCTGTGCCGGCGGCGACGTCGCCGAGGTGATCCGCCAGGTCCGTGCCGGCGGCCCGCGCCGCTTCGTCTACGGCGACGCGTTCTTCGACGTCGAGTACCAGCTCGACGCGCTGATCCACCGCTACCCGAAGCCCTTCGTCACCTGGGCGCACGGCGTCGACATGGGCGGCGGCGTCGGGCTGTCGGTGGCCGGCAGCGAGCGGATCGTCACCGAGGGCCTGAAGCTGGCGATGCCCGAGATCCACATCGGCCTGTTCCCGGACGTCGGCGGCGGCTGGTTCCTGAACCGGGTCCCCGGCGAGGCGGGCCTGCTGATGGCGATGACCGGCGCGCTCGTCAACGAGGCCGATGCCCTGTACGCGCGGCTCGCCGACCATGCGATCGCGCATGCGCGCCAGCCGGCCTTCGTCGAGCGCCTCGCCGCGCTGGACTGGACCGGCGGCGTGGCCGCCCACCGTGCGCGGCTGCGGGCCTTCTGCCTGGGCTTCGCCGCCGAGGCGCCGCTCGCGCTGCCCGACAGCGCGCTGCGCCGCCACCACGACACGATCCGCGGCATCGGGCAGCAGGGCGATGCGCAGGCGGTGCTCGCTGCGCTGCGCGCCGCGGCCGCGGCCGAGCCGTGGTTCGCGAAGCCGCTGGAGAACCTCGCCAACGGTTCGCCGACCGCCGCGCGGGTGACCTTCGAGTACATGCATCGCTGCCGGCTCCTCGGGCTCGAGGACGTGCTCGCGCTCGACCTCGTGGTCGCGAAGCAGTGCCAGCGGCACGCCGACTTTCCCGAGGGCGTGCGGGCCCTGCTGATCGACAAGTCCCGCGACGCCGCCTGGTCGCCGCCGTCGTTCGAGGCGGTGGACGACACGCTGGTCGACGGCTTCTTCGCACCGCTCGCGACGGCCTGATCGGCACGGCGGCACGCCGCCGGTGCCCGGGGGGTCAGGCCGTCCTGAGCCGCCCCTCGACGCAGATCACGGTCGCGCCGCCCACCTCGATCGTCTCGCCGCGGAAGGCCACCGCGATGCGCCCCGCGCGTCCGATCGCCTCGCCCTGCGCTGCGACGTAGGCATCGCGCTGCCCCTGCGCTCGCCGCTGCAGGGCCACGCAGGCGTTGCCGCTGCCGCAGACCGGGTCCTCGGGCACGCCGGCGGCCGGCGCGAACGAGCGCACCGCGATGTCGGGCGCGTCGGCCCACGGGCCCTGCGTGCCCGGCGCATTCGGCGCATGGACGGTGACGCCGGTCGCGCCGAGCCGCCGGCTGATCGCCTCCAGCGCCGCCATGTCGGGGCGCAGCCCGAGCACTTCGGCGCCACCGCGCAGGGCCGCCGTCAGCCAGACCGGACCGACGTCGACCGCCTCGAAGCGCGGTGGCGCGCCGTCCAGGCCGAGCGCCCGCGCGATCGCCGCGGCGTCCGCCTCGCCGAGCGCGCCGACCCGTGCGGCGGGCACCTCGAAGAACAGCCGTCCGCCGGCCTCGTCGACGCGCAGCGCGATCAGGCCGGCGGCGCACTGCTGGACGAGCCGGCCGTCGCGGGCCCGGGCGCGTCCCGAGGCGAGGACGGCGCGCGCGCTGCCGAGCGTCGGATGACCGGCGAAGGGCAGCTCGCGGTCGGGCGTGAAGATGCGCAGCGCATAGTCGGCGCCGGGCGCCGTCGGTCGCAGCACGAAGGTCGTCTCCGAGAGGTTCGTCCAGCGGGCGATGCGCTGCATCGAGGCGGTGTCGAGCCCGTCGGCGTCGAGCACGACCGCGACCGGGTTGCCGAGGAACGGGCGGTCGGTGAAGACGTCGACCTGCATGAACGGAAGGGTGTCGCTCATCGGTGGGTATCCGTGGGTGAGGCAGGACGGACCTGCGCGGAAGCGGGCGCCGCGGCCGGCCGCGGCGATGCCGGCCGCGGCACTGCCGGCCGCGGCACTGCCGCGGCGGCTGCTGCGCCACGGGGCACGAAGGCGATGGCCGACGCCCGCTGGGCGGCCACCACCGCCACCACGGCCGCAGCGAACGCCCAGGTGGCGAGCGAGGGGCGTTCGCCGGCGACCACGGCGGCGAAGCCGAGCGTCATGAAGGTCTGCAGCAGCTGGACCTGCGAGACCCGCGCGATGCCGCCGATGGCCAGTGCCTTGTACCAGGCGAAGAAGCCGAGCAGCTGGCTGAACAGGGTCACGTAGGCGAACCCGAGCCAGGCCGAGGGCCGCGCCTCGACGCCGTGCACCCAGCTCAGCCACGCGACCACCGGCGCGAGGAACGGCGCCGCGTAGACCAGCGTCCAGCAGATGGTCTGCGGGCCGCCCAGCGTCTGCGACACGCGTGCGCCTTCGGCGTAGCCGATCGCCGCGGCGATCACCGCGAGCACCAGCAGGCCGTCGGCGGGCTGCGGGCGCCCGCCACCGGCGCGCAGCGCGAACGCGCACACGAGCCCGGCCCCCAGCACCGCGAACGCCCAGTAGCTGCGCGACGGCCGCTCGCCCGCGAGCCAGGCGCCGGCGAGCGCCGTGGCCAGCGGCAGCACGCCCAGCACCACCGCGCCGTGCGAGGCATCGACGTGGCGCATCGCCACCGAAGTGAGGGTCGGGAAGCCCACGATGACGCCGCCGGCGACGATGGCCAGTCGCGGCAGCATCGCGCGCGACGGACGGGGGGCGCCCACCCAGGCCAGCCAGGCGGCGGCGGGCAGGGCGGCGAGCAGCGCGCGCGTCAGGCCGATCCAGACCGGATCGAGGTCGACCACCGCGAGCCGCGTCATCGGCAGCGTCAGCGAGAACACCGCGACCCCGACCAGGCCCAGCAGCAGGCCTCGGGTCTCGGGTCGCATCGCGCCCGGGCGTGTCGCGGCGTCGTCGGGGTGGGCCGTGGGATCCATCGGACGGATGCTACCTTGCAGTCGCTGTACAGTGCCGGTACGGTTGCGCGATCCGATCGGCCCACCGGCCCGGTCCGTTTCCCGACACAGCGAGCGACGCCATGCCCGAACCCGCCCGGAGCGCCCAGGCCGCCGACACCGCCGACACCGCCGACACCGCCCCGAGCGCCGCGC
>JAIYAG010000541.1 GCA_027489195.1 Burkholderiales bacterium
AAGGTGCAGGCCGAGGTGTTCGGGCATCACGGCCGGCTCGAGGCGGGCGCCCTGCAGGTCGGCGACGAAGTGCGCGCGCATGTGGACGTCGCGCGGCGTGCGCGCACCCAGCGTCACCATTCGGCCACGCACCTGATGCACAAGGCGCTGCGCCAGGTGCTCGGCGGCCACGTCCAGCAGAAGGGCTCGCTGGTCGACGCCGACAAGACCCGCTTCGACTTCTCGCACCATTCGCCGATGACCGCAGCCCAGGTGCGGGAGGTCGAGGCGCTGGTCAATGCCGAGATCCTCGCCAACGAGGCGACGCGCTCGCAGCTGCTGTCCTTCGACGAGGCCGTCGCCGGCGGCGCGATGGCGCTCTTCGGCGAGAAGTACGGCGACACCGTGCGCGTGCTCGACATCGGCTCTTCGCGCGAGCTTTGCGGCGGCACCCACGTCGCGCGCACCGGCGACATCGGCCTGTTCAAGATCGTCTCCGAGGGCGGCGTGGCCGCCGGCATCCGCCGCGTCGAGGCCGTCACCGGCGACGTCGCGCTCGCCTGGGTGCAGGGCGTCGAGAACGTGCTGCACGATGCGGCCGGCGCGTTCAAGGTGCCGGTCGTCGAGCTGCGCGGCAAGATCGAGCAGCTCATCGAGTCGGCCCGCGCCACCGAGCGCGAGCTCGGGCGGCTCAAGTCCAAGCTCGCGGCCAGCCAGGGCGACGAGCTGCTGTCGAAGGCGGTCGACGTCAAGGGCCTGAAGGTGCTGGTGGCCGCGCTCGACGGCGCCGACGCCAAGGCGCTGCGCGAGACGATGGACAAGCTCAAGGACAAGCTGCGCCCGGCCGCGATCGTGCTGGCCGCAGTGGTCGACGGCAAGGTGCAGCTCGCCGCGGGCGTCACGCCCGACGCGGTGGGCCGCATCAAGGCCGGCGAGCTGGTCAACTTCGTCGCGCAGCAGGTCGGCGGCAAGGGCGGCGGCAAGCCCGACATGGCGATGGCCGGCGGCACCGACGCCGCCGCGCTGCCGAAGGCGCTGGCCTCGGTCCAGGGCTGGGTGGCCGAGCGCGCGTGAGCGTGCCCGGCCCGACCCCGGGGGAGGCCGCCGCAGGCGCCGACCCCGGGTGGCTGCCTCCGGTGCAGCCGCTCGGCATCCGCACGCTGATCGCGCTGTCGATCCTCAACCACGTCGCGTTCGCCGGCGTGCGCGTGTCGCTCACGCTGTCCGCCCTGCACCTGCACGCGCCGACCTTCCAGGTCGGCATGCTGCTGTCGTTCTTCAGCCTGCTGCCGATGCTGCTCGCCATCCCCGGCGGCCGCTGGATCGACCGGATCGGCGCGCGCTGGCCGATGATCGCGGGCACCGCGACGATCGTCGTCGGCGTGGCGCTCCCGTTCGTGTGGCTGTCGATGGCCTCGCTGTTCGTCACCGCGGTGCTGGTCGGCCTGGGCTTCCTGCCGTTCCACCTCGGCATCCAGAAGCTGATCAGCGAGCTCGGCACGCCCGAGGACCGTCGCCACAACCTGAGCCTGATGGCGATCGGCTTCTCGGTGTCGGCCTTCCTGGGGCCCACCAGCGCCGGCTTCCTGATCGACTGGCGCGGCCACCGCTTCGCGTTCGGCGTGCTGGCGCTGCTGCCGCTGGGCGCGCTGCTGTGGCTGCGGCGCCTGCGCGAGCGGCTGCCCGAGGGGCGGGTGGCACCGCCCGAGACCTCGCAGAAGATGCGGATCGGCGATCTTCTGGCCACGCCGGAGCTGCGACGGCTCTACATCGTGGTGGCGCTGATCTCCTCGGCCTGGGACGTCCACCAGTTCCTCGTGCCGCTCTACGGCGCGCGCATCGGGCTGTCGGCCTCCGGCATCGGGCTGATCCTCGGGTCCTTCGCGATCGCGACGATGGTGGTGCGGATGGTCATCCCGCTGTTCCTGATGGACGTCTCGGAGTGGACGGCGATCCTGGTCGCGATGGCGATCGCCGGCGTCGTCTACGCGATCTATCCCGCGTTCACCTCGCTCGAGGCGCTGCTGGCGCTGTCCTTCGTGCTGGGGCTGGGGCTGGGCGTGTCGCAGCCGATGACGCTGTCGATCATGGCGCGCTCGGCGCCGGCGAGCCGGCTCGGCGAGGCGACGGGGCTGCGGCTGATGCTGGTGAACGGCACGCAGACGGTGCTGCCTTCGGCGTTCGGCGCGGTGGGCGGCGTGATCGGGATCGGCGGGCTGTTCTGGGGCATGGCGCTGCTGCTCGGTGCGGGGCTGGTGGGGGTGGGGCGGGCGGTGCGGCGCACGCCGTGAGTGCGGCACGGACACGATCCGTGCGCACTGCGCCATCGGCGCCACATGTCGACACGACATCGGCCGAGCTGGCGACATAGACTCCACCGATCGACGCGCGTCCGCGCGTCCGCATCCTCCAGGAGCCGCAACGATGCAGTTCGCCGAGACCCTCGACACCGCCCAGCAGATCATCGTCAACTTCGGCCTGAAGCTGCTCGGCGCCTTCGCGCTGTGGTGGGCCGGGCGCTGGCTGATCGGCCTCGCGGTGCGGCTGATCCAGACCGCGCTCACCGTGCGCCAGGTCGATGCCACGCTGCAGCGCTACCTCGCGTCGATCATCGGCGTGGTGCTGAACATCGTGCTGGTGATCGGCATCCTCGGCTTCTTCGGCTTCGAGACCACCTCGTTCGCCGCACTGCTCGCGGCCGCCGGCGTCGCGATCGGCGCGGCCTGGTCGGGCCTGCTGTCGAACTTCGCGGCGGGCGCCTTCCTGATGGTGCTGCGCCCGTTCAAGGTCGGCGACTACATCTCCGGCGGCGGTGTCGAAGGCACGGTGCGTGAGCTCGGCCTGTTCTCCACGACGATCATCGCGCCCGACAACGTGGTGACCCTCGTGGGCAACGGCAAGCTGATGGGCGACACGCTGAAGAACTACTCGGCCGCCCCGTACCGCCGCGTCGACCGGCTCGCGCAGATCGACCACGGCGTCGATCCGGCGGATGCGATCGCGCGCCTGAAGGCCCGCCTGTCGACGATCCCGAACGTGCTCGCCGAGCCGGCGCCGGACGTCGAGATCCTCGACTTCAACCCCATGGGCGCGCAGCTCGCGGTCCGGCCGTACTGCCACACCGACCACTTCTGGCAGGTCTGGTTCGACACCAACCGGGTGATCCGCGAGGAGTTCTCGCGCGCGGGCTACGCGGTGCCCGCCGCGCACGCGGTGCATGTGAACGTGCCGGCGCCCGGCACGGCGGCGCAGCGGGAGGCCTGAGCACCGCGCGCCGGCGGCCCGTCCCGGCGGCAACCCGTCCCGGTGACGGGGCGCTGCCGGCCGGGCGGCCGGCGCGGGTAGAATCGCGGTCCCCCAGCCTCGAGCGGGCCGCCTATCAGGCGGCCGATACCGACGATGTCAGACGCCACCGCATTCGATCGCGAAGTCGACGCCCGCGGGCTGAACTGCCCGCTGCCGATCCTCAAGGCCAAGAAGGCGCTCGCCGAGCTCGGCAGCGGCCAGGTGCTCAAGGTGGTCTCGACCGACCCGGGCTCGGTGCGCGACTTCCAAGCCTTCGCGCGTCAGACCGGCAACCAGATGGTCGGCCAGTCCGAGGCGGACAAGGTCTGGACGTTCTTCCTGCAGCGCCGTTGAACGGGGCGGGGTCCGGCCCCGCCCGCGCCGCTCACCCCAGCTTCGTGAGCTGCTCCCGCAGCCGTGCGACGGTGCTCTCGAACCCCGCCAGCCGCTCGCGCTCCTGAGCGACCACCGCGGCCGGTGCACGGTCGACGAAGCTCGCGTTCGACAGCTTGCCCGTCGCCTTCCGCACCTCGCCGTCGATGCGCGCGATCTCCTTGTCCAGGCGCTCGCGCTCGGCCGCGACGTCGATCTCGACCTTCAGCATCAGCCGGAAGTCGCCGACGATCTGTACCGGCGCGAGCGAGTCCGCGGGCAGGGTGTCGACCAGCTCCACGCCCGACAGCTTCGCCAGCACCTGCAGGTAGGGCGCGTGCGCGGCCGCGCGCTCGCGCGGGCCCGCCACCACCAGCGGCAGCTTCTGTGCGGGCGAGACGTTCATCTCGCCGCGCAGCGCGCGGCAGGCGTCGACCATCGTGCGCAGCTCGGCCACGGCCGCCTCGCTGGAAGCGTCGATCTTGCCGGGCTCGGCGACCGGGAAGCGCTGGGTCGAGATCGAGTACCGCTGCTCGGCGAGCGCGGCCGCGAGCGCCTCGCCCTCGAGACGCTGCACGC
>JAIYAG010000064.1 GCA_027489195.1 Burkholderiales bacterium
CGACCCGAGTCGCGCGGGCATCCAGCTTACCGGCGCCGCCACGAGCATCAACACCGCGATCGCAGGGGCTACCTTCACTGCGGATGCTGCGGGCGCCGCCCGCATCGACATCAGCGTCAGCGACCATACTTCCTTCACCGCCCCCACTACCGGCACCTACACCCTGACGGCTGCTGCGGCCAACGTCGCGCCGACGATCGCAGGCCTGCCCGACGCCGCGCAGAACGTGATCATCGGCACACCGGCTGCGCTGGCCGACTTCACCGTCGCCGATGCGAACGACGACACCCTCACCGTCACCCTCACGCCCACCAATGGCACGCTGGGCAACCTGACCGATGCCGACCCGGGCACGGCAGGGATCCAGCTCACCGGTTCGGCTGCGAGCATCAACGCCGCGATCGCGGGCGCCACCTTCACCGCTGCGGCCGAAGGTGCCGCTCGTATCGACATCGGTGTCAGCGATGGCATCGCCGTCAGCCCCACCACGGGCACCTACACGCTGACGGCCGCCGGGGTACCGGGCAATACCCATCCCTCGTTCAACGCCGGCGTCGGTACCGGCCAGGTGATCACTGCGCTCGGTACCTCCTTCGACGACGTCTACAGCGTCATCCAGCAAGCCGACGGCAAGCTGGTCATGGCCGGCAGCAGCAACGTCGCGGGCGATCACGTGTTCGCGCTGGTTCGCCTCAACGCCGACGGGTCGCCGGACACGAGCTTCGATACGGATGGCCGGCTGCTCCTGCCGCTCGGCACCGGCGATGCCGTGGCATACAGCGTCATCCAGCAGGCCAACGGGCAACTGGTGGTGGCGGGTTACACCACGAACGGCAGTGCGACCGAGTTCGCCGTGGTCCGCCTGAATGCCGATGGCAGCCAGGACACCGGCTTCGGTGCCGACGGCGCGGTCTTCAACACCTTGGGGGTCGGCCGCAGCGTGGCGCGCAGCGTGGTCGAGCAGGCTGATGGCAAGCTGGTGATCGCGGGCGAGGCCTCATCCGACTTCGGGATCGTTCGGCTGAACGCGAACGGTTCGCCCGACAACAGCTTCGGCACCGGCGGCGCACTGCGTGTGTCGATCGGCTTCACCGACGAGGCCTACAGCGTTCTGCAACAGACCGATGGCCAGTTGGTGGTCGCGGGCCGCAGCGGTGACGACTTCAGCCTGATCCGGCTGAACGCGAACGGAACGGTCGACAACAGTTTCAGTGGCGATGGCAAGCACGTCATCTCGGTGGGAACCGGGAGCGACACCGCCTACAGCGTCATCCAGCAGCAAGACGGCAAGCTGGTGCTGGCGGGCATCGCCTTCGGCGAGAACGGCGACGACTTCGGTCTGGTTCGCCTGAACACCGACGGCACCCCGGATGACGAATTCGGCACGAACGGCACGCTCGTGGTGCCGTTGGGCGCGGGCTCGATCGATCAGGGCTTCAGCCTGCTCCAGCAAGCTGACGGCAAGCTGGTCGTCAGCGGGCGCAGCAGCGACGACTCGGGCCGCTACGACTTCGGCATCATCCGCCTGAATCTGGAAGGCACGCTGGACACGACGTTCAGCGCCGATGGGACGCTGCTCATCCCTGTCGGCAGCGGCAACGACTCGGCCCGCAGCGTCATCCAGCAAGCCGATGGCAAGCTGGTGCTGGCAGGTGCCGCCGGTCGTTCGTTCTCGACGGATTTCGGCATCGTCCGCCTCAATCCGGACGGTTCCCTCGACACCACCTTCGGCGGCGCGGCACGGACCACGCTGGGCGGTGAAGCGGCGTACACCGAGGGCGCGGCACCGGTGGTGCTCGACGGCTCGGTGCAGATCGTGGACGCGCAACTGGCCGCGCTCAACGGCGGCAACGGCGACTACAGCGGGGCCAGCCTCACGCTGGCGCGACAGGACGGCGCCAAGAGCGAGGACAAGCTGGACATCAGCGCCAGCGGTGCCAGCTTCACCATCAGCGGCACCGCCCTGCAGAGCGGTGGTCAGACCTTCGCCACCTTCAGCGTCGGCAACGGCGACCTGAGCATCCGCTTCACCGGCGGCGGCGCCGCACCCACGCAGGCCCTGGTCAACGATGTGCTCAGCCACATCACCTACGCCAACGGCAGCCGCACACCGCCGGCCAGCGTCACCCTGGCCTGGACCTTCAACGACGGCAACAGTGGCGCGCAGGGCACGGGCGGCGCGCTCAGCGCCGACGGCATCACCACCGTCACCATCACGCCCGTCGACGACAACCGGGCCCCGACCATTGGCAGCCTGCCCGGCACCGCGCAGGCCGTAAGGGTCGGCACCCCGGCCGCGCTGGCCGACTTCACCGTCGCCGATGCCGATGGCGATCGGCTCACCGTCACCCTCACACCCACCAACGGCACGCTGGGCAACCTGAGCGATGCCAACCCCGGTCTCGCAGGAGTCCAGCTCGTCGGTTCCGCCGCGGCCATCAACGCTGCGATCTCGGGTGCAATGTTCACTGCGGGTGTAGCCGGCGCTGCTCGCATCGATATCCGGGTCAGCGATGGGATCGCCGCCGCCCCCACCCAGGGCGCCTACACCCTGACCGCCGCGGTGGCCAATGTCGCACCGACGCTTGCAGGCGTTCCCGGTACTGCGCAGCGTGTGACCGTCGGCACGCCTGCCGCGCTGGCCGACTTCACGGTTGCCGACGCGGACGGCGATGCCCTCACCGTTACCCTCACGCCCATCAACGGCACGCTGGGCAACCTGACCGATGCCGACCCGGGCGTCGCGGGCATTCAACTCACCGGCTCAGCCGCGAGCATCAATGCTTCAATCGCAGATGCGACCTTCACCGCGAGCGCCGCGGGTTTTGCACGCGTCGACATCAGTGTCAGCGACGGTGTGGCCGCCAACCCCACCACCGGCGACTACACACTGACGGCTGTCGGGGGCAATGTATCGCCGATCGTCACAGGCATTCCCGATACCCCGCAGCGCGTGACCGTCGGCACGCCTGCGGCGCTGGCCGACTTCACGGTCGTCGACCCGGACAGCGACAGCCTCACCGTCTTTCTCACACCCGTCAACGGCACGCTCGGCAACATCGTCGATGCCGATCCGGGTGTCGCAGGTGTCCAGCTCGTCGGCTCCGTCGCGAGCATCAACGCTGCGATCGCAGGTGCGACCTTCACCGCGAACGCCTCGGGCGCTGCCCGCATCGAAGTCGCCGTCGCCGACTACGCCACCGGCACCACCCGCGTCGACAGCTACGCCTTCACGGCCAATGTTTCGCAGACCGTCACAGGCATTCCCGATACCCCGCAGCGCGTGACCGTCGGCACGCCTGCGGCGCTGGCCGACTTCACGGTTGTC
>JAIYAG010000332.1 GCA_027489195.1 Burkholderiales bacterium
CGAGATGTACACCGCGCTGCAGACCGGCGTCGTCGACGGTGTCGAGCTGCCGGCCGACTTCATCGTCACCTCCAAGCTGTTCGAGGTGGCCACCCACGCGACCCGCACGCACCATATCTTCACCGAGGTGTCGATGATGGCGAGCGCGAAGAAGATGGCGACGCTGCCGGCGAACGTCCAGAAGCTGATCCGCGAGACGGCGGCCGACGAGGTCCAGAACCTGATGTGGGCCGTCAACATCAAGGCGCAGGAGGCCGCCTGGACCGAACTGGCCACGCGCGTGAAGGCCGACGCGAACCCCGATGTGCCGTCCTTCCGCGCGAAGATGGCGCCGGTCTACGACAGCTTCGCCAAGCGCGGCGGTGCCAAGGGCAAGGCCTGGGTCGAGGCCTGCCAGGCGGCGGCCAAGGCCTGAGCCCCGGGGCGCGGCCGGCACGCGTCTCGTGCCGGCCGCGCCGCTGACCGAGCGATCCATGACCTCTCCCACCGCCCCCGTCGGGTCGGGTTTCGAGCGCACGCTGCGCTCGACACTGACCGCGATCTCCGTCCTGATGCTCGCCGCGTACTTCGTCACGGTGCTGCTGCAGGTCTTCTACCGATACGTGCTCAACGACTCGATCTTCTGGGCCGAGGAGTTCGTGCGCGCCTCGATGATCTGGGGCGTGATGCTCGCCTCGGCGCTGGTGGCCGCGTCGCGCAACCACATCCGCGTCGAGCTGCTCGAGGACTGGCTGCCGCCCGCCGGCCGGCGCGTGGTGATCTTCGTGGCCAACGCGCTGTCGCTCGCGTTCTGCCTGATCCTGCTCTACGCGGGCATCGAGCTGGTCGAGCGCACCTGGTTCCAGCGCTCGCCGATGCTCGACATCCCGAAGTGGTGGGTGTACGTCGCCATCCCCGTGGGCGCCGGGCTCGAGGCCCTGCTGATGCTGCTGACCTGGGGCCGCGACGCGGGCCCGCGCGTGCAACCGGCGGATCCGACGCTATGAGCATCACGCTGATGCTGGTGCTGTTCTTTCTCTTCATGGCGCTGGGCATGCCGATCGCCCACTGCATGGGCCTGGCCGCGATCCTGACGATCCTGGTCGACAACCAGCTGCCGGTGCTGCTGCTCGCGCAGCAGTTCTACGACTCGCTGGACAACTTCTCGCTCCTCGCGGTGCCGCTCTTCGTGCTGGCGGGCGAGCTGATGAGCGTCGCCGGCATCACCGAGCGGCTGGTGAACATGTCGCGGGCCCTGGTGGGTCACCTGCGCGGTGGCCTCGCGCAGGCCAACATCGTCACCAACATGTTCATGGCCGCGATCTCGGGGTCGGCGCTGGCCGACCTCGCCGCCATCGGGTCGATGATGATCCCGGCGATGAAGAAGGAGGGCTACAAGCCCGAGTTCGCCGTTGCGGTGACCGCCTGCGCGGCGATGATGGCGCCGATCATCCCGCCGTCGATCATCGCGGTCATCTACGGCTCGGTCACCGGCGTGTCGATCGGCGCGCTGTTCCTCGGCGGCGTGATCCCGGGCGTGCTCGCGGGCGTCGCGATGATGGGGATCACCTGGTGGCTCGCGCCCGGCGCCGGCGCGGGCGTCTCGCCCCGGGCGGACTGGGGCGCGCGCGCCACCGCCTCGCGGCGGGCGCTGCCCGCGCTGGCCATGCCGGCGATCATCATCGGCGGCATCCTGTCCGGCGCCTTCACGCCGACCGAGGCCGGTTCCATCGCCGCGCTCTACGCGCTGCTCTTCGGCCTGATCGCCCGCCGTCACACCGCCCGCAGCCTGTACGAGAACTTCGCGGGCGCGGCGCTGACCACCGCGGGCGCGCTGGTCACGCTCGGGGGCGCGGCCCTCTTCAGTTGGGTGCTCAGCCGTGCCGGGGTCGGCCAGCTCGCGCTGCAGGGGATGCTGGCGCTGACCAGCGATCCCCAGATGGCGATGCTGGTGCTCATCGTGTTCTTCTTCCTGCTCGGCATCTTCCTCGAGCCGGTGCCGGCGCTGATCATCGTGGTGCCGATCATGGGGCCGATGATCAAGCACCTCGGCTACGACCCGGTGCACTTCGGCATCGTCGTCATCATGCTGCTCGTCGTGGGCTCGGTCACGCCGCCGGTCGGGGTGCTGGCGATGGTCGCCTCGAAGATCGCGGGCGTGAGCTACAACAGCACGATCCGCATGCTGATGCCCTACATCGCAGCCTGGACCGCGATCGTCCTGCTGGTGGCCTACGTGCCCGAGCTGGTCCTGTGGCTGCCGCGCATGCTGCAATAGGAGCGAATCGATGACGGGCGTCCTGGTGGTGACCGGCGCGGGCCGCGGGATCGGTGCCGCGTGCGCGCGCGCCGCGGCGAAGGCCGGCTGGAAGGTCGCGGTCAACTACGCGCGCAGCCGCGACGCGGCGCTCGCGGTGGTCGCCGACATCGAGCGGGACGGCGGCGTCGCGGTCGCGATCGAGGCCGACGTCGGGCGCCAGGACGAGGTCGCGCGGCTCTTCGCGGAGACCGACCGGCTGCTCGGCCCGGCGACCGGCCTGATCGCCAACGCCGGCATCGGCGGCACGATCGCGCCGATCGCCGAGCAGAGCGCCGAGACCCTCGAGCCGCTGTTCGCGACCAACGTCTGGGGCGTGATGTACTGCGTGGGCGAGGCGACGCGCCGGATGTCGACGCGGCAGGGTGGCCCCGGCGGCGCGATCGTGGTGATCTCGTCGGCCGCGGCGCGCCTGGGCGGGCTGCCGGGCATGGTCGCCTACGCGGCCAGCAAGGGCGCGGTCGACTCGATGACGGTGGGTCTCGCCAAGGAGCTCGGCGGCGACGGCATCCGCATCAACGCGATCCGGCCGGGGCTGATCGAGACCGACATCATCGCCCACGCGGGCGGTGCGGCCTTCCTCGAACGGATGGCGCCGATGATCCCGATCGGGCGCGCCGGCCAGCCGATCGAGATCGGCGAGGCCGCGGCCTGGCTGCTGTCACCGGCCGCGTCGTACGTGCACGGCGCGATCCTGGACGTCTCGGGCGGGCGCTGAACTTCAGCGCACGTGCCAGTCCTGGGTGAGGGGCTTGGCGCCGTTGAGTTCCGCATACCCCGCGCCCGTCGTCCCCGGCGGATCCGCACCGAAGTAGCGGTCGTCGACCGGCAGCGAGGCCGGCTGCCAGCGCACGTCGCAGGACAGGCGCACGCGGTCGATCGGCGAGTGGTTGTCGAGCGAGCCGTGCGCGAGGTACATCCCGAAGACGATCACGTCGCCGACGTGGAAGTCGGCGGTCAGCAGCCGGGTGCCGCGCGAGCGCGCGAACTCGATCGCGTCGCTGCCGAAGGCGGCGCGCCGCTCCGGGTTCTTCGAGATGTCGTGGCCGATCATCGGGTCGATCAGGTCGCGGTAGTGCTGCGAGCCTTCGACGACGACCAGCGGCCCGTCGCTCGTCGGCACGTCGCCGAGCGCGGTCCAGACGGTGCAGACCCGGTCGTGCGCGCGGGTGAAGAACGGGTAGTCGTAGTGCAGGTCGGTCGCGCGGCCGCGCACCCCGGCGCGCAGGAAAATGTAGTCCTGCGGCCGAGCCGGCTCGCCGAACACCGCGTCCATCACCGCCGCGATCGGGCCGGCATGCGAGACCGCGCGCAGCAGGGGCCCCTCGCTGACCGAGCGCCAGAAGCGGCCGCGGTCGGGCTCGAGCTCGGTGCGCCGGCTGGTGCCGGTGAACAGGCCGTCCTCGACCGGCTCGCGCACCTCGCCGACGGCGGCCAGCCGCCCGAAGACCTCGCGGCGTGCGGCCCGCACCGCCTCGCGGTCGAGCACGCCGCGCAGGAAGAGGTGCCCGTCCTCGGCCATGCGGGCGCGCAGCGCGGCCGGGTCGGCGAGCAGCGGCGCGCTGTCGCGCAGCTCGCCGAGCAACTCGGCGGGCACGGGGCGTGCCTTGACCAGGCAGGTGTCCATCATCCGTCTCCTCGGGTGGGTCGCTCACCGCAGTGTTCGCCCGGCCGATCTTCGCGCGGAACGGCGGGCTCGCGATGCGGCCCGGCTGCTTTTTCGGACCGTGGTGCGGGCGCAGAGCGATGCTGCACTGCACCAAGAATGCTTCTATACTGCCTCTGGAGCGCGATGCCCATGCGACGAACCCGCCTCTTCCTGCTGCTGCTGCTGCTCGGCGCCCTCCAGGCCCTCGGCCCGCTGCTGCATGCGCACCGTGACGCACTCGCGTTCGCGGGCGGGATCCATCTGCCCGGCATGACGGTCGACGCCTCGGCGTCCGGGTTCGCCGCCGATCGCTCGGATCGCGAGGCGGGCCGCCTCGAGTTCCATGCCGACGAGGGTGCGTATGTCACCGCCCTGTCCGGCATCGGGGATCGCGAGCGACTCGATCCCGTCGGGTCGGTGCTGTCTCCGGAGCGCTCGCCGCAGCCTGCGCCGGCCCGCGAGGGCCGGGCCGCGCAGCCGCCTCCCGCGGGCGCGCCGGTCGTCAGGACGCCGCATCTGCGGCCCTCCCCGCAAGCGCCTCCTCGCGCCTGAACGGTCGCCGGCACCCGCGCCGGCCTGCCCGCCCCGTCCCGAGCGCCGACCCGAGGTCGCGACGCCGGCCGGTGTGGTCCCGAGAACCGTTCGGGCCGCAGCCTCGCGGCCCGGGAGCCTGCGATGCCGCTGCCCGTGCTGTGCCTTCCGTCTTTCCGCCGTTTCCTGCCCGCGTCGTCCGCGGCCCTCTGGCTGGTGCTCGCACCGGTGTCGCCGGCCTGGGCCGCGAGCCCGGCACCGGAGGCGCCCGCGCCAGCGACGAGCGCCTCGTCCGCACCTGCCGCCTCCGCCTCCGCGGCACCCGTCCCAGCCCGCGTCCGCGTCGCCGTCACCGCCCAGCAGGCCGCGGCGCTCGGCATCGCCACGGCCGTGCTCGGCGGCCGGGAGCCGATCGCCGTCGACGGTCTGGCGGCGACTGTGGTCGTGCCGCCTGCGCAGATGCGCGTGGTCGCGGCGCCCGTGGGCGGCCTGCTCGAGCAGGTCACCGTCGCCGTCGACCAGCCGGTGAAGGCCGGACAGACGATCGCCAGGCTGATGAGCCCGGCACTCGCCGAACTGCAGCGGGGCTTCGTCCAGGCCTCGGTGCAGGCGCGGCTGGCCGACGACACGGCGCGGCGCGACCGGCGCCTGTACGACGAAGGGCTCATCGCCGAGTCGAGGCTGCGTGGCGCGCTCGCGGCGCAGGAGGAGGCCGCGGCGATGTTCGCCGAGCGTCGACAGGCGCTCAGGCTCGCGGGGCTCCCGGCGGCGTCGTTCCCGAAGCTCGCCGAAGGGCGTGCGGTCGATCCGGGTCTCGATCTGCGTGCGCCGATCGACGGCGTGGTGCTGGAGCAGGCGGTATCGGTGGGCAGCCGTGTCGACGCGGCCACCCTGCTGTTCCGGATCGCCCGGCTCTCGCCGCTGTGGCTCGAGCTGCAGGTGCCCGTCGACCGGCTCGCGCGGATCGCCGTGGGCGACCCGGTCGAGGTGCCGGGCACGCCGGCCCGCGGGCGGGTGATCTCCATCGGACGCGGTGCGGGTGCCGGGCAGTTCGTGCCCGTGCGGGCCGAGCTGTCGTCGGGCATCGGCGCGCTGCTGCCGGGCCAGGCGCTCGAGGCGAGCGTGCTGCCGGTCGCACGCGGCGCGGGCGGGACGCGGGTGCCGATGGCGGCGGTCGTGCGCCACGAGGGGCGCACGCTGGTGTTCGTGCCGACGGCTGCCGGATTCGACGCGGTCGCGGTGCGCCTGATCGAGGAGGGCGACGCCGGGGCGCTCGTGGACGGCCCGTTCACCGCCGGTGAGCGCGTGGTGGTGCGCGGCGCCTCGGCGCTGAAGGCCCGGCTCGCCGGCGTCGGGGGCGAATGATGCCGGCCCGTCTCGTACGTGCCGCACTCTCGCAGCGGGTGGTGGTGGCGGGGCTCGCGCTCGGCCTGGCGGTCGCCGGCACGATGGCCTGGCGGGCGCTGCCGATCGATGCGTTTCCCGACGTGTCCACGACGCAGGTCAAGGTCATCGTCAAGGCGCCCGGGATGACCCCCGAGGAGGTCGAGGCGCGGATCGTCGTGCCGCTCGAGCTCGAGCTGCTCGGCATCCCGAAGAAGCGCGTGCTGCGCTCGGTGTCGAAGTACGCCATCGCCGACGTGACCCTCGACTTCGAGGAGGGCACCGACCTGTGGTGGGCCCGCCAGCAGGTCTCGGAGCGGCTCGCCGACATCGGGCGGTCCCTGCCGCCGGGGGTGGCCGCCGGGCTCGCGCCGGTGACCACGCCCCTGGGCGAGATGGTGATGTTCACCGTCGACGGTCCCCTGTCGCTGGCCGAGCGCCGAGGCCTGCTCGACTGGGTGATCCGGCCGGCGCTGCGCACCGTGCCGGGCGTGGCCGACGTCAACGCGCTGGGGGGCGAGGTCCGCAGCCTCGAGGTGGTTCCGGATCCGGCGGCGATGGCTGCCCGGGGCATCGACGTCGAGCGCCTGCAGAAGGCGCTGCGCGACAACACGGTCAACGACGGCGCGGGGCGGCTCGCTGCCGGCGAGGAGTCGCTGCTCGTGCGGACCGACGCCGCGGTCCGCGGGCTCGACGACCTGCGCGCCATCGTCGTCGACCGGCGCGACGGCCGCCCGGTGCGCGTGGGCGACATCGCGCAGGTGCGCACCGGCGAGCTGACCCGCTACGGCGCCGTCACCGAGGACGGCCGCGCCGAGACGGTCCAGGGCCTGGTGCTCGGGCTGCGGGGGGCCGACGCGGGGCGTCTGGTCGAGGCGGTCCGCGCGCGGCTCGACGAGATCG
>JAIYAG010000429.1 GCA_027489195.1 Burkholderiales bacterium
CACGAGCCAGCAGGCAGAGCGCGTCGAGCCGCCACGTATCCATTGCGAGGCCCGGCGCCGGTACGTCGCCCTCGACGAACGCGACGTCGAGCTCGAGCCGGTCGAGCCGGGCCAGCAGCTCGGCGGTGTTCGCCACGCTCAGCTCGACCGCAGCCTGGGGGCGCGTCGACGCGAAGCGCGCGAGCAGCTCGGGCATCAGGCACGGGCCGATCGTGCGCGAGGCTCCGAGCCGGAGCCGCTCGGCGTCGCCGGGCACTCCGGCGGCCACGGCGGGCAGTTCCTCGGCCCGTTCGACGACCTCCAGCGCCCGGGGCAGCAGCCGGTGCGCGGCCTCGGTCGGCCGCAGCCCGCGGCCCGCGCGTTCGAACAGCGTCGCGCCGATCGCGGTCTCGAGTTCGGCGATCGCCGCGCTGACCGCCGACTGGGTGCGTGCGAGCCGGCGCGCCGCCCCCGAGACGCTGCCCGTCAGCACGACCGTGCAGAACGCCTCGAGCTGGCGCAGCGAGACCCGCAGCCGGGGCGAGCCGACCCGGCCTGGCGCGGCCGACGGATCGGACGGCTCGCCCGGTGTTCGGCCGGCGGGCCGACGGCGTGCTGCGGCAGTCTTGCGAATCATCTGGAATATCGATACCGAACTTCGCTATTACGCGTTTTTCCAAAAGTATGGCACGGCGTAGGATCGAGCCCGACATGACCGAATCCCGCACCCCGCTCACCCCCGCCGCCGACCACCCCGTCCTGTTCGAGGACCGCAGCAACCAGCGGGTCGAGTACACCACCTGCTACATGTGCGCCTGCCGCTGCGGCATCAAGGTGACGCTGCAGGACACGCCCGCGACCGCGCAGGCGCCCGCGAGTTCGGCGCTGCGCTTCATCCAGGGCACCGTCGAGCATCCGGTCAATCGGGGCGTGATCTGCGCCAAGGGCAGCGCGGGGATCCAGAAGCAGCAGTCGCGGGCGAAGCTCGACCATCCGATGATCCGGCGCCCGGGCACCGAGCGCGGCGCCGGCCTCTTCGACCCGATCTCCTGGGACGACGCGCTCGACCTGCTGACCGCACGGCTCGCCAAGATCCGCGCCACCGAGCCGCGCAAGCTCGCCTTCTTCACCGGCCGCGACCAGATGCAGGCTCTGAGCGGGCTCTGGGCGCAGCAGTTCGGCACGCCGAACTGGGCCGCCCACGGCGGCTTCTGCTCGGTCAACGTCGCGGCCGCGGGCCTCTACTCCATCGGCTACTCGTTCTGGGAGTTCGGTGCGCCCGACTGGGAGCGGGCGAAGTACTTCCTGATGTGGGGCGTGGCCGAGGACCATGCGAGCAACCCGATCAAGATCGGCCTCGAGACCCTGAAGCGCAACGGCGCGAAGTTCGTGTCGGTGAACCCGGTGCGCACCGGCTACTCGGCGATCGCCGACGAGTGGGTGCCGATCCGCCCGGGCACCGACGGGCTGCTCGCGATGGCGATCGCGCACGTGCTGCTCTCGCGCGAGCTCTTCGACTGGGAGTTCCTCGTCCGCTACACCAACGCGCCGTGGCTGGTGATCGACGCGCCGGGCACCTCGCGCGACGGCCTGTTCCTGCGCGACGAAGGCGGCCGGCCGCTGCTGTGGGACCAGGGCAGCGGGGCGCCCGCGCCGTTCGCTCCGGGCGTCACGCCCGCGCTGTTCGGCGAGTTCGTCGCCCCCGGCGGCGAACGCGTGCGGACCGCGATGACGCTGATGGCCGCGCGCGCGCTCGACGACGCGTATTCGCCGGAGGCGGTCGCCGGGCGCTGCGGCGTGCCCGCCGAGCAGATCGAGCGGATCGCGCTCGAGATGGGGCAGGTCGCCTTCGAGCAGGCGATCGAGCTGCCGATCGCCTGGACCGACGCCTGGGGCATGAAGCACGACACCGTGCGCGGCCGCCCGGTCGCGATGTACGCGATGCGCGGGGTCTCCGCACACAGCAACGGCTTCCAGACCTGCCGCGCGCTGCACCTGATCCAGATGCTGCTCGGCGCGCTCGACGGCCCGGGCAACTTCCGCTCGCGCGCGCCGTTCCCCAAGCCCATTCCCCCGATGCCGCTGCCCGAGAACGACGCCGCCCGCTTCGCCGCGCCGAACACGCCGGCGACGCGGCCGCTGCTCGGCTTCCCGACCCGGCCCGAGGACCTGGCGATCGAGGCCGACGGCACGCCGCTGCGCATCGACAAGGCCTACTCGTGGGAGAGCCCGATCGCGGCCCACGGGCTGATGCACATGGTGATCCGCAACGCCGCCGCGGCCGACCCGTACCCGATCGACACGCTGCTGCTGTTCATGGCGAACATGGCGTGGAACTCGTCGATGAACACCACCGGCACGCAGGCGATGCTGGTGGCGAAGGACGCGGCCGGCGCCTACCTGATCCCGAACGTCGTCGTCGTCGACGCGTTCGATTCCGAGACGGTGCGCTTCGCCGACCTGGTGCTGCCAGACACCACGTACTTCGAGCGCCACGACGCGATCTCGCTGCTCGACCGGCCGATCTCCGAGCCGGACGCCGCGGCCGACGCGATCCGCCACCCGCTGCTCGAGCCCGACCGCGATGTGCGGCCCTGGCAGGAGGTGATGGTCGATCTCGCCGGCCGGCTGAAGTTCCCGGCCTTCGTCGATGCGCAGGGCATGCCGAAGTTCACCGGCTACACCGACTTCATCGTCCGCTACGAGCGTGCCCCCGGCATCGGTTTCCTCGCCGGATGGCGGGGCGCCGACGGCACCGAGTCGCTGGTCGGCGCGCCCAACCCGAAGCAATGGGAGGCCTACGTCGCGAACAAGGCCTTCTTCGCGCATCACTGGCCCGACTCGCAGAAGTACATGCGGCACGCCAACCGCGACTACCTCGAGGCGGCGGCCAAGGCGGGCTTCATCGGCCGCGCCGAGCCGATCACCATGCAGCTCTACAGCGAGGTGCTGCAGACCTTCCGGCTCGCGGGACAGGGCCTGTACGACGGCCCGTGCCCCGATCGGCCGGAGGACCGCGAGCGGCTCGCCACCTACTTCGACCCGCTGCCGTTCTGGTACGCGCCGATCGAGACCGCGCGCACCGACGAGCAGGCCGGCGAGGACGCGTTCCCGTTCCATGCGATCACGCAGCGCCCGATGGTGATGTACCACTCGTGGGACAGCCAGAACGCATGGCTGCGGCAGATCGTCGCCGAGAACGCGCTGTACATGAACCTCGGCCGCGCCGCCGAGCTCGGGCTGGCCGACGGCGACTGGGTGTGGGTGGAGTCGATGCATGCGAGCGTGGCACCGCAGCCGGGCACGCCCGCCAATGCGCGGATGGCACCGGGCGCCGCGGGCCGCCGCATCCGCTGCCGGCTCAAGACCATGGAAGGCTGCGAGCGCAACACGGTCTGGACCTGGAACGCGATCGGCAAGATGTCCGGCACCTGGGGCCTGGCACCCGGGGCCGCGGAATCGAACGTGGGCTTCCTGCTCAACCACCTGATCAGCGAGATGCTCCCCGCCCGGCCGGGCGAGGCGGGCCTGACCAACAGCGACCCCATCACCGGCCAGGCCGCCTGGTACGACCTGAAGGTGCGGGTGGTGAAGGCGGATCCGGCGTGAAGCGCGGCTGCCCCCACGGAATGCGGAGAACGACCTCATGAGCCGCCTCGGTCTCGTCATCGACATCGACGCCTGCGTGGGCTGCCAGGCCTGCGCGACCGCGTGCAAGGAGTGGAACGGCGCGAGCCTGATGGCCGGCGGCGCGCCCGACTACGACCCGCACGGCGACGCGCCCTCGGGGGTCTGGTTCAACCGGGTGCGGCACTACGAGGCGGGCCACTATCCGCTGTCGAAGACCATGAACGTGCCGATGTCCTGCATGCACTGCGAGGACGCCGACTGCGTGACGGTCTGCCCGACCGGGGCCTCGTACAAGCGGGCCGAGGACGGCATCGTGCTGGTCGACCCCGAGAAGTGCATGGGCTGCAACTACTGCGCCTGGGCCTGCCCGTACGGCGCGCGCGAGCTCGACGAGGACAAGGGCGTGATGCGCAAGTGCACGCTGTGCGTCGACCGCATCTACGACGCCGCGCTGCCCGAGGCCGAGCGCCAGCCCGCCTGCGTGCTGGCCTGTCCCACCCATGCGCGGCACTTCGGCGACTTCGACGATCCGGCCTCGAAGGTCTCGACGCTGAGCGCCGAGCGCGATGGGCGGCCGCTGTTCGAGAAGCTGGGCTACAAGCCCGTCAACCGCTACCTGCCGCCGCGTGCCACGCCCGAGGTGGCGGTGCCGGCGACGCTGGCGCCGCGCGGCACGCTGCAGTCGCGGCTCGCGGCGATGGTCAACCGGCTGGTGCGGCTGTGAGCCGTCCGTCCGGCAGGCGACGCGCCGCATGAAGCCCGCGCTGTCGATCGTCTTCTTCACAGCGGCCTCCGGTGCGGGGCTCGGCCTGGCGATGTGGCTGCTGGCCGCGCAGCTGGCCGGCGCGGTCGACGCTTCGCGTCCCGGGGCGGGGTGGGCGGCGGCACTCGCCGCGCTGCTCATCGTCGCGGGGCTGCTCGCCTCGACGCAGCATCTGGCGAACCCGCGCAACGCATGGCGAGCCTTCGCGCGGGTGCGGACCTCCTGGCTGTCGCGCGAGGCGGTGCTCGCGGTCGTGTTCTGGCCGCTGGGCGCGCTGCACCTGCTGCTCGGCGTGCGCGGCTCCCCGCTCGTCGCCGCGAGCGCCGTCGCGCTGCTCGCGCTGTCGTTCGCGATCGTCGTCAGCACGGCGATGATCTACGCCTGCCTGAAGACCGTGCCGCGCTGGCGGACCTGGCATACGCCGGCGGGCTTCGTCGCGTGCTCGCTCGGGTCGGGCGGGCTGCTGTGGGCGGCGATCGCACGCTCGGGCGGGCTGCCCGTGCCGCCGGCCGCGCTGGTGCTCGCGCCGGTGCTGGCCGCCGTGCTCGTCAAGCTCGCATGGGAGGCGAAGTTCGCCGCGCGCGGCCACGCGACGATCAACGAGGCCCTCGCGGTGCCGCTGTCCGCGCCGCGCGGACAGGCGCAGGGACGGGTCCGTCTGCTCGATGCCGGCCATTCGCACGGCACCTTCCTCACCAACGAGTTCGGATTCGTGCTCGCGCGCGAACGCGAGGGCGCACTGCGCATCGCGATGTTCGGGCTGCTCGGGCCGGCCGCGCCGCTGCTGGCCTGGGCGCTGCCCGGCGCCGCCGGCGCCTGGCTCGCCGCGCTGGCGTTCGCCGCCGGCGTGCTGCTCGAGCGCTGGCTGTTCTTCGCACGCGCAGAGCACGTGGTACGGCTGTATCACGGGCAGGCGTCGGTATGAGCCCGCCGGGCAGGCGGTCCACGCCCGGGCGGCCATGAAGCCCACGCTCCTGCCCTTCCTCGCCTGGCCCCGCCCGGATGCCGTCACCGTGCGGGCCGATGTGGTCGCCGGCGCGACCGTCGCCGTGGTCGCGATCCCGCAGGCGCTCGCCTACGCGCAGCTCGCCGGCGTGCCGCCGCATCTCGGGCTCTACGCGGCCTTCGTGCCGACCGTGATCGCCGCGCTGTGCGGCTCGTCGGCGCAGCTCTCGACCGGGCCGGTCGCGCTCACCGCACTGCTCACCGCGGCCTCGCTGGCGGCGCTCGCGCAGCCGGGCACACCCGCCTGGGTCGCGCTCGCGATCGTGCTCGCGCTCGGGTCGGGGCTGATGCAGGTGGCGGCCGGCTTCGCCCGTCTCGGTCGGCTCCTCGAGCAGCTGCCGGCCTCGCTGATGCTCGGCTTCGTCAACGCGGCGGCCCTGGTGATCGTGCTGTCGCAGCTCCCGGCGATGCTCGGCATCGCAGCGCCCAGCGGCGGCGGCGTGATCCCGGCGCTGCAGGCGCTGTGGGCGGGCGTCGGGGACGCGCATGCCGCCACCGCCGCGTTCGGCATCGCCTCGGCGCTCGCGCTGCTCGCGATTCGGCGCGTGTCACCGCGGCTGCCGGGTGCGCTCGTCGTGTCGCTGGCCGCAATTGCCGCGAGCGCGGCGCTCGGCTACCACGAGGCCGGTGCCGTGGTCGGCGACCTGCCCGCCGGGCTGCCGGTCCCCGCGGTGCCCGTGATCGATCCGTCCAGCGCCGCGTTGCTCCTGCCCGCGATGGCGCTGATCGCGCTGGTCAGCGCGATCGAGGTGACCTCGAGCGCGCGCGTGATCGCGGCGCGCACCGGCACCGTCTGGAACGTCAACCAGGAACTGGTCGGCCAGGGGCTCGCGAAGCTCGCGGCGGGTCTGTTCGGCGCCTTCCCGGTCTCGGGCTCGTTCTCGCGCTCGGCGCTGAACCTGTCGGCCGGCGCGCGGACCGCCTGGTCCTCGATCGTCAGCGCGGCGCTCGTCGCGGTCGCGCTGCTGTTCGCCGCGCACGCGCTCTACCACCTGCCCAAGGCCGTGCTCGCCGCGCTGATCGTGACCGCTGTGGGGGGCCTGCTGACCCCGCGCGAGTTCGTCGAGACCTGGCGCGTCTCGCGGGCCGACGCCGCGATCGCGGGGGTGACGCTGGCGGCGACGCTGCTGTCGGCGCCGCGGATCCACTACGGGCTGCTGACCGGCCTGGCCCTGGTCGGACTGCGTGCGGCGCTCGGCCGCGCTCGGAGCTGAGCCCGGCGCGCCGTCGCCGACGGGGCGCGGCCGATCGCGCCCCTCCGACTTCAGACCCGGAAGGTCTCGACCGAGCGTGCGAGCGAGGCGGCCTGCTCGCGCAGCGAGGCCGCGGCCGCCGAGCTCTGCTCGACCAGCGCGGCGTTCTGCTGCGTGGTCGAGTCGATCAGCGCCACCGCCTCGTTGACCTGCCCGATGCCCTGGGCCTGCTGCTGCGCGGAGCCGGCGATCTCGGCGACCATCGAGCGCACCTCGCGGATCGAGCGGACCACGTCCTCGACGATCCGGCCGGCGTCGGCCGCAGCGCTCGTGCCTTCCTGGACCTTGGAGACCGAGTCCTCGATCAGGCCCTTGATCTCGCGGGCGGCCTCGGCGCTGCGCTGCGCGAGCGAGCGCACCTCGGTGGCGACCACCGCGAAGCCGCGGCCCTGCTCGCCGGCGCGCGCCGCCTCCACCGCCGCGTTCAGCGCGAGGATGTTGGTCTGGAAGGCGATGCCGTCGATCACCGCGATGATGTCGGTCATGCGGCGCGAACCGTCGGCGATGCCGGTCATCGTGCCGACGACGCGTGCCACCGCCTCGCCGCCGCGCTGCGCGACCTCGGCGGCGCTGCAGGTCAGCGCGTCGGCCTGCCCGGCGACGTCGGCCGAGGAGCGCAGCGTGCCGGACAGCTCGTCCATCGCCGAGGCGGTCTCCTCGAGCGAGGCGGCCTGCTGCTCGGTGCGCGACGACAGGTCCTGCGTGCCGCCGGCGATCTGCTGCGACGCGGTCGAGACTGCGGAGGCGCTCGCGCGGACCTCGGCGATCACCTTCGCCAGCCCGTCCTTCATCTCGGTCACGGCGGCCACCAGCTGCCCGGTCTCGTCCCGGGAGGGCGGCGGCATCGCGACGGTGAAGTCACCGCCCGCGAGCGACCGGGTGACGCCCACCAGCGATTCGATCGGCCGCACGATCGAGCGGCTGATGGCGACGGCCAGCGCGAGCCCGACCGCGATGGCGATCGCGCCGAGGACGGCGATGCTCAGCCGGGTCTGGGTCCCGAGCGCATCGGCGCGCTTCGCCTCGGCGGTGGCGCCGCGCTCGTTGATCTCGACCAGCCGGTCCAGGGACTCGCTGAGCGCTCCGAACTGCTTGAGCGAGGCCCCGAGCAGCAGGGTGCGCGCTTCGGCGAGCTTGCCCGCGTCGAGCAACTCCCGGACCTCGCGGCTCGTCTTCGAATACTCGGCCCACACCGTGCGGTAGGTGTCGTAGAGCCGGCGCTCTTCGTCCGAGGTGATCAGCGGTTCGTAGGCCTTCTGGATCTCGGCGATGCGGGTCAGTTGCTCGTCGAGCCTGACGCCGGTCGCGCGCCGCCCTTCGGCGTCGTCGGCCAGCAGCAGCCGTCGGTTCTCCAGCACCCGCTGGAAGGTGGTGGCCCGCGCCAGCGTCAGCACCTCCCTCACGCTCGGCATCCAGCTCGTCGTCACCTCGCGGGTCGAGTCGGCGAGGCGGCCCGTCTGGATCACCGCGGTCACCGCGATGGTCGCGTTGAGCGCGAGGATCGCGCCTGCCATCATCAGCAGCTTGCGGCCGAGCCGCAGGTCCTTGAACCCCATGTGAATCGCTCCGTGATCACCCGGACGCCCTGGCGCGAAGCGGGCAGTCTGACGACCGGATGTCCACAGTATGTCCAGGGCGACGCACTCCGGACACGGCGAAAGCAGGGCTGGAGCGCTTCAGTTCCGCAGCCGGACGTCGTGGGCCGACGCGCGGCGACTTCGGCGCTTGACGGCCGCGGTCGAAAGGCAGTGTCGCTGCAGCGGGGCGGGGCGCGCGGGGCTCAGACCGACGCGGTCAGCCCGCCGTCGACATAGATCATCTGGCCGGTCATGAAGTCGGATGCGGCGGAGGACAGGAAGATCGCCGCGCCGCCCAGGTCCTTGACGTCGCCCCAGCGGCCCATCGGCACACGCTTCTCGAGCCAGCCGGTGAACTCGCGGTCGGCGACCAGCGGCGCGGTGAGCTCGGTGGCGAAGTAGCCCGGCGCCAGGCCGTTGACCTGGAGGCCGTGGCGCGCCCAGTCGATCGCCATGCCCTTGGTCAGGTTCTTGAGCGCGCCCTTGGAGGTCACGTACGGCGCGATCGAGTAGCGGGCGAGCTCGCTGTTGATCGAGCAGACGTTGATGATCTTGCCGCGCCCGCGCGGGATCATGTGACGCGCGACCGCGCGGCCGACCTTGAAGGCGC
>JAIYAG010000477.1 GCA_027489195.1 Burkholderiales bacterium
GCGGACGGCGTCGGCACGGCCGCACGGGGCTGCGGCGCAGGCAGCCGCGGCGCCATGGTGTCCGGACGGAACGCGAGCAGGCGCAGCAGCGTCATCGAGAACCCGGCATGGGCATCGGGTGCCAGCGGCAGGTCGCGCGCGCCGTGGATCGCGATCTGGTACCAGACCTGCAGGTCCTCTGCCGCCAGTCGCGGCGCCCAGCGCTGCGGTGCATCGTCGTCGGTGCCGTCGTCGGCGACGACGCCGACCTGGGCGAGTGCGATCCGCTGCAGCAGGGAGGCGAAGTCCAGCAGCGTGCGCTCGAAGGGCGCGTTGCCCGCGAGCATGTCGTCGGCCGCGCCCACCAGCGCCCGGCCGTCGCCGGCGACCAGCGCCTCGAGGATGCGCTCGAGGTCGCGCCGGTCGACGACGCCGAGCATCTCGCGCACCGCCGCGTCTTCGACACGGCCGCCACCGTAGGCGATCGCCTGATCGAGCAGCGACAGCGCATCGCGCATGCTGCCGGCGGCCGCCCGGCCGATCTGCGCGAGCGCCGCCGGTTCGAAGGCCACGGCCTCGGCCTCGAGCACCGTGGCGAGGTGACGCGAGACCAGCTGGGGCGGCAGGTTCTTGAGGTTGAACTGCAGGCAGCGCGACAGCACCGTCACCGGCACCTTCTTGGGGTCGGTGGTCGCGAGGATGAAGACCACGTGAGGCGGCGGCTCCTCGAGCGTCTTGAGCATCGCGTTGAACGCGTGCCCCGTCAGCATGTGGACCTCGTCGATCATGAAGACCTTGTAGCGGCCCGACACCGGCGCGTAGACCACCTGCTCCAGGACCTGCGCCATCTCGTCGACGGTGCGGTTGGAGGCGGCGTCCATCTCGACATAGTCCGGGAAGCGGCCCTGCTCGATGCCGAGGCAGGCGCTGCACTGGCCGCAGGGCGTGGACGTCACCCCGGTCTCGCAGTTGAGCGCCCTGGACAGGATGCGCGACACGGTGGTCTTGCCGACGCCCCGCGTGCCGGTGAACAGGTAGGCGTGGTGCAGGCGGTCGGTGTCGAGCGCGTGGGTCAGCGCCCGCACGACGTGCTCCTGCCCGACCAGCGAGCCGAAGTCTCGCGGACGCCACTTTCGTGCCAGGACCTGGTGCGACATCGGGCGGGGCGCGGGGACCGGGAGGAGCGGTAAGAGGTGGACGAGCCTGACCCTCGGCACTTCCGGGGAGCGGCCTTGGCTGCTTCCTTCCGGACCTGACCAGGTGGACCACGCCGGAATGCGAGGAGGCCCGTCCAACCCGATTGTATCAGTCGCCCGGCATCGGCCCTCGACCGGGGTCATCGAGGTCGACGTCGAACGCCACCTGCCCCGCGGCCGCATCGACCAGAACGGTCCGCAGCCGCCGCACCGGGCCGAGCGGCGGGGGCTCCAGGGCGCCGACCAGCGCCCGGTAGCCGGCCAGCTGGACGACGTACTCGGGCCGTCGTGCGGCATCCACGGACCACTTGTAGTCGATGATCCAGGCCTCGTCGCCGACCCGCGCGATCCGGTCGATGCGGCGCGCCTCGCCCCCGGCGTCGATGATCTCGAACTCGCAGGCGGCGGGCGCGGTCGGCGCGAAGGCGGGGGCCAGCGGCGCGAGCGCCATCACGGCGCGGGCCCGCGCGAGCGCCGCCCGGCGCTGTGCGCCGTCGATCTCGAAGGCGTGCAGCGCGGCGAGCACGGTGTCCTCGTCGGCGCCCGCCGGCAGCAGTTCGAGCGCGCGGTGCAGCGCATGGCCGAGCTCGGTGGCCAGCAGGCCCGCGGGCCGACCGTCACGATCGCGTTCGGCGTCGCCCTCGCCCGGATCGCGGCGCGTGCCGACGTCGAGCCGCGACAGCTGCAGCAGGCGCATCGGGAACGGGGCATCGGCCGCGGCGTCGGTCAGTGCATGCACCCGGGCGCGCGCGTCCCAGCCCGGCGGCGCGTCGACGTCATCGAGGAAGGTGTACCAGGAGGTCTTGGGCGACTGGCGGTTGCGCGTGCCCGAGACGATCACGCCGAGCCGGGCGCGGGTGAGCGCGACATACAGCAGGTTGCGGTCCTCGCGCTCGCGCAGCGCGTCCTCGCGCTCGAAGCTCTCGCGGCGCGCGTGGCCGGCGAGCGCGGCGCCCAGCACGAACGAGACCTGGGACGGACGCGGCAGCTCCGGCGACCAGTCGACATGCAGCCGCTGGCCGTCGGGCTGGCCACGGCCGTGCGCGTCGGCGAGCACCACCAGGTCGGCCTCCAGGCCCTTGGAGCCGTGGATCGTCATCATCCGGATCGCGTCGACCGCATCGGCACGGCCCTCGCTCGGACCCTCGCGGTCCTCGAGCGTGTCGAAGCCGCGCAGCCTGCGCAGGAAGCGCGCCAGGCTCGGATAGCGGCCGGCGTCGACGTCGAGCGCGAGGCCGAGCATCGCGCACAGGTTGGCGTGCGCGAGGTCGCGCTGCGCGGGCTCGACGGCCGACGGATAGCGGGCGAACGCGTCGACCTGGGAGAGCACGGCATCGAGGAAGTCGTGGACCGGCGCCCGCGCGGCGGCGTCGATCCAGCCGGAGACGAGTGCGACCACCGCCGCGACGTCGAACGGGGGCGGGTCGGCGGGATCCGCCTCGGCGGCGAGACGGCGCAGGCGCGCCCACCACCGGCGCGGCACCGGCGCGACGGGATCCTCGGAGCGCTCCGGATCGCCGGTGTCCTGCGGCCCGCGCGCCGCGATCCAGGCGATCGAGGTGGCATCGAGGCCCACCAGTGGCGAGGCGAGCACCTGTGCGAGCGCGAGATCGTCGGACGGGCGTCGCACGACGCCCAGCAGCGCGCGCAGGTCGTCGCCCTCGAGCGTGCGCAGCAGGCCGCCGGCTCGATCCGACTGCACCGGCAGCCCGCGTTCGCGCAGCGCGCGCTCGTACGCCTCGAACCCGCTGCGGCTGCGCGCGAGCACGTAGACCTCGCGCCAGCTCAGGCTGCGGCCCTGGGCGGCGAGCACATCGCGCGCGAGCAGGATCGCGTCGGCGATCGCCTGGCCTTCGCGATGACGCAGCGAGGCCTCGTCGTCACGCGGGGACGTCAGCCAGTCGAAGGGCTGGGCGCCGGCATCGGCGACCGTGTCCGCTTCGACCAGCGGCAGCCGCCAGGCGAAGCCGGGCGGACCGGCCGCGGCGGTGGCCTGCTCGCGGTAGTGCGCCATCCACGGAGGCAGGCAGCGGTTGAGCACGTCCACGATCGCACGCGCGTTGCGTCGCGTCGTGTCGGTGCCGGCCTCGCGTGCGCCGAAGCCCTCGCGCAGCAGTGCCTTGGCGGCGTCGAACACCCGCGCCTCGGCGCGCCGGAAGCGGTAGATCGACTGCTTGGGATCACCGACGACGAACACCGACGGACGCTCGCCGGCACCGGCGTACGACTGCAGCCAGTCGGCGATCACGCGCCACTGAAGGCTGCTGGTGTCCTGGAACTCGTCGAACAGCAGGTGCCGGTACCGGCGGTCCATCCGGCACTGGACGTACGCGGCGGTACCCGGGTCGCGCAGCATGCGCCAGGCGATCGACTCGAGGTCGGCGAAGTCGATCACGCCCTGCGCCCGCTTCGTCCGGCGGAACGCCTCGAGCAGCCCGACGCCGCAGCGCATCGCGGCGGCGTTCAGGCCGACCGCGCGCCACTCGTCGAGCAGCGCGCGCGCGCTCGCGACGCGCTCGCCCAGCGCCTGCCATCGCGCGATCAGGGGTGCCGCGCCGCCGGCCGCCGCCAGCGCGGCGTCGAGCGCCTTGCTCGAACGCCAGGCCCGCGGCTCGCCCCGGGCGGTGAGCACGGTCGTGTGCAGCGCATCCAGCCAGGCGTTCGCGGCGGCGGCGTCCGCGCAGTCCCGATCGGCCAGCGCATCGAGCGCCTGCGCCATCGTGCGCGTGGCCTCCGAGCCGCGGGCGAGCACGAGGGCGATCGCGCGCAGCTCGGCGCGCAGGCCGGCCTCGGCGGCGAGCGCACGCAGCAGCGCGGTCTCGTCGTCGATGGCGGTCTCGTCGTCCGGCGCGGTCTCGCCGTCGATGGCGGGCTCGTCGTCCGGCGTGCTCGCTTCGAGCCCGGCCTCGTCGAGCACGGGCAATGCCGAGTCGCCGCCGGTCGGTGCACCGACGGGCGCCCGCCCCGCCATCACGAAGGCGTTCGCGGCATCGCGCCACGTCTGCAGGTAGGCACGCGCGGCCCGCTGCGCCGCGGCATCGAGCGCCTCGCGCGGACCGTCCAGGTCGGCGTCGAGCGCCACCGCCCAGTCGGTGCGCTGCGCGACCAGCGACTCCAGGCAGGCCCGCGCGCCCGACAGCCCGATCTCGTCGACCAGCGCCTGCAGGTCCTCGCGCTCGGCGACGCGCGCGGGCGCGCGCAGCGCATCGAGCCAGGCGAACCACGCCTGCTGCAGCAGCGACGCGCCCTCCTCGCTCAGCTGCGTGCCCTCGGCGGTGTCCGCCGACAGCGGGCCGATGGCCGCGAGCGTGCGGAACCAGCGGTGGAAGGTGGTGATCTCGGGGCCGCGCGGATGGCGCAGCACCGCCTCGTAGAGCCCGCGCGCGCGCGCTGCGGCCGCCTCGGCACCGGCGTCGCCGAGCCCGTACCAGCCGGACAGCCGCTCGTGCAGCGTCGCATCGTCGGCCAGCGCGAGCTCGCGCAGCGCACGGTCCAGGCGCTCGCGCATCTCGTGCGCGGCCAGCCGCGTGAAGGTCACCGCCAGCACCTGGTCGGGCTCGCAGCCCTCGAGCAGTGCCCGCACGATGCGCGTCACCAGCAGTGTCGTCTTGCCGCTGCCCGCGCAGGCATCGACCACGACGCTGGCGGCCGGATCGATGGACGCGAGCCGGAAGGCGTCGGCGCCGACCGCGCGCCCGTCGACCTCGAAACGCTCGCCCGGAGCGCTCACGACCAGTGCCCCTTGCGGCACAGTCCGCGGCTCGCGCAGTGCCCGCATTCGACGCCGGTGGCGTGCAGC
>JAIYAG010000441.1 GCA_027489195.1 Burkholderiales bacterium
CTTCCGCCGGCGACTGATGGGCGCCGCGGCACTCATGCCGCTGGTGGCCGCGGGCTGCACCTCGCCCGCTGCGCCGCCTGCCGCATCGGACACGACGCAGGCACCCCGGCCCCCCCGCCGTGCGGCGCCCGCTCCGGTCCCCCGCGATGCGCCGATGCCCGCGGTCGCCGCCGATGCCGCGCTGCTGCTCGACCGCCTCACCTGGGGCGTGTCGCCCTCGTCGCTGCGCCGTCTCGCGCAGATGGGCGAGTCGCGCTGGCTCGCCGCGCAGCTGCGTCCGGCGCGCGAGCCCGCGGCGCTGCCCGACGAGGTGGCCGCGCGGATCGCCGCGATGACGATCTCGCAGCGCCCGATGACCGAGCTCGTGCCCGAGCTCGAACGCCAGCGCCGCGCGGGCGATGCGCTCGCCGACGACGCCGCGAAGACCGCCGCGCGCCAGGCCTACCAGCAGGCGATGACGCGGCTCGCGCGCGAGGCCGCGTCGCGCTCGCTGCTGCTGGCGCTCCACGCCCCCGAGCAGCTGCGCGAGCGGATGACCTGGTTCTGGACGAACCACTTCAACGTGTTCCAGGGCAAGGCGAACCTGCGCGCGATGGTCGGCGACTACGAGGACCGCGCGATCCGCCCGCATGCGCTCGGGCGCTTCCGCGACCTGCTCGGCGCCGCGACCCGCCATCCCGCGATGCTGCGCTACCTGGACAACGACCAGAACGCGGCGGGCCGCCTCAACGAGAACCACGCCCGCGAGCTGCTCGAGCTGCACACGCTCGGTGTCGACGGCGGCTACACGCAGGCCGACGTGCAGGAGCTCGCGCGCGTGCTCACCGGCGTGGGCGTGAACTTCGGCGACACGGCGCCACGCCTGCGGCCCGCGCTGCAGACCGCCTATGTGCGCGACGGCGGCTTCGAGTTCAACCCCAACCGCCACGACTTCGGCGACAAGCGCGTGCTCGGGCGCCCGATCGCCGGCCGCGGCCTCGCCGAGCTCGACGAGGTGCTCGACCTGCTGGCCCGGCATCCGTCGACCGCGACCCACGTCTGCCGTCGGCTCGCGCGTTTCCTCGTGGCCGACGAGCCCGATCCGGCGCTGGTCGCGCGGCTCGCGTCCGTCTTCACGCGCACCGACGGCGACATCGCGGCGGTGCTCGAGTCGCTGTTCGCCATGCCGGCGTTCCGCGCGTCGCTCGGCACGAAGTTCAAGGACCCGATGCACTACGTCGTGTCGGCGGTGCGCCTGGCGTACGACGAGCGTCCGGTGGTCGATGCGACGCCGATGCTCGGCTGGATCGCGCGGCTGGGCGAGCCGCCGTTCGGCCGTCAGACGCCCGACGGCTATCCGCTCGACGAGGCTGCGTGGTCGGGCTCGGGCCAGATGACCGCGCGCTTCGAGATCGCGCGCGCCATCGGCTCGGGCACGCCGGCGCTGTTCCGCGGCGAGACCGACGCACCCGCGGAGCGCCCGCCGATGCCCGTGCTCGCCAACGTCGTCTGGGACCGCTCGACGCGCGACCGGATCGCGCCGCCCACGCGCCGCGCGCTCGAGCAGGCCGCCTCGCCGCAGGAGTGGAACGCCTTCCTGCTGTCCTCCCCCGAATTCATGCGCCGGTAGCTTCGGCACGCACCGACCAGAGGCCCACCATGAACCGTCGCCACCTCCTCCGCGCCGCACTCGCCGCCCCCCTCGCCGCGAGCGCCGGCGGCGTGCTCGCCGCGCCCGGCACCGACACGAAGCTGCTCTTCGTCTTCCTGCGCGGCGGCTACGACGCCGCCAACCTGCTGGTGCCGGCCGCGAGCCCGTTCTACTACGAGTCCCGTCCGAACATCGCGATCGCACGGCCGGGCAGCGGCGCCGATGCGGGCCTCGCGCTCGACGCCGACTGGGCGCTGCATCCCGCGCTGCGCGACACGGTGTTCCCGCTGTGGGAGGCCGGGCAGGCGGCATTCGTGCCCTTCGCCGGCACTGCGGACGCCTCGCGCAGCCACTTCGAGACCCAGGACGGCATCGAGTACGGCCAGGCCGCGGGCCGCGGCGGCGCCTACGGCTCGGGCTTCCTCAACCGGCTCGCGGTCGCGCTCGGCGGCCCCGCCTCGATCGCCTTCACCGACCGGCTGCCGATCGTCTTCAGCGGCACGCAGCCGGTGCCCAACCTGTCGCTGCGCGCCGCGCTGAGGCCCGCGGTCGACGCGCGCCAGAGCGCGATCATCGGCGCGATGTACGGCGAGACGCCGCTCGGGCGCACCGTCGCCGAGGGCTTCGCGGTCCGCGACGACGCGATGCGCCAGGCAGGCGCGATGTCCGCCGAGATGCAGGCGGCGAACCGCGAGGCGGTGAGCACGCGCGGCTTCGAGCAGGAAGCGCGCCGCATCGCGCGGCTCATGCGCGAACGCTACGCGCTCGGCTTCGTCGACGTCGGCGGCTGGGACACGCACGTCGGCGAGGGGGGCGCCAAGGGCGCGCTCGCCAACCGGCTCGAGGAGCTCGGCCGCGGCCTCGCGGGCGTGGCCGACGAGCTGGGGCCGGCGTGGTCGCGCACGGTGGTGGTGGTGGGCAGCGAGTTCGGCCGCACCTTCCGCGAGAACGGCAACCGCGGCACCGACCACGGCCACGGCAGCGCCTGGTGGCTGCTCGGCGGCGCGGTGCGCGGCGGGCGCATCGCCGGCGAGCAGGTGCGCATCGAGCGCGCGACGCTGCACCAGGACCGCGACTGGCCGGTGCTCAACGAATACCGGGCGATGCTGGGCGGGGTGTTCGGCCGCCTCTACGGGCTCGACACGGCGCGTCTGGACGCGGTGTTCCCGGGGGCGCGTCCGCGCGATCTCGGGCTGGTCTGAGCGGGTTCGCCCGCTCGCTCAGCCGTCGCCGCCGCGGGCGCGGGCCTGCGCGGCCACGGCATCGCCGTGCGGCACGTGCAGCAGGTCGACGATCTTGCGCATCAGGTGCCGCTCGTGCGCGCTCAGCTCGTCGTCGGCCCAGGCCACCGACCACATCAACTCGATGACGCGGATCTTCTGGTCCATCGTGAAGTGGCGGTTGATCAGCGACGTGAACTGGAAGTAGCCGGTCGCCTGGCGGACCTCCTGCTCGGCGAGATCGAGCAGCGCGTCGGCCTCGGCGTCGCTCATGCCGAACTTGCCGCGCACCGCCGCGAGCGCGGCGGCGCGCTCGGGCTCGCGGATCTCGGCGTCGATGCGCAGCGTCTCGACCAGCAGCGCGGCGGTCGCGAGCTCGATCGCATGGCGCTCGTCGCGTCCGGGGCCGGGCGCGATGTTCCGGTCGAAGAAGTCCTTGAGGGCGCGCAGCATGCGGGGCTCGGCGAAGGCGGTGCAGTCCGCCATTGTGCCGTGCCCCGCCGGCCGCGCTCGATCAGGCCGGGTCGGACGCGATCGTGTTCCGCAGCACGCCCACGCGGTCGATCTCGATCTCGACCACGTCGCCGGCCTTCATCCACACCGGCGGCGTGCGCCGCGCGCCGACACCGCCCGGCGTGCCGGTGACGATCACGTCGCCCGGCTCGAGCGGCGCCACCGTCGACACGTACGCGATCTGCTTGGCGATCGTGTGGATCATCATCTCGGTGGTCGCGCGCTGCATCTCGGTGCCGTTCAGGCGCGTGACCAGCGTCATCGAGGTGCCGAACGGGATCTCGTCCGCGGTGACCATCCAAGGCCCGAACGCACCGCTGCGCCAGAAGTTCTTGCCCGGCGCGAACTGCGAGGTGTGGCGCTGCCAGTCGCGGATGCTGCCGTCGTTGAAGCAGGCGTAGCCGGCGATGTGGCGGCCCGCGTCGGCCTCGGCGATGCGCCGGCCGCCGCGGCCGATCACCACCGCGATCTCGCCTTCGTAGTCGAACTGGATCGATTCGTTCGGGATCATCATCGGCTGGTCGTGCCCGACCTGCGCGTCGGCCCAGCGCGTGAAGAAGGTCGGCTGCTCGGTGACCTCGCGGCCGGTCTCGCGCACGTGCTCGCCGTAGTTCAGGCCGCAGCACCAGACCTTGCCGGGGTCGGGGACCACCGGCAACAGCGCGACCGCGTCGAGCGCGGCGTCCGGCTTGCGGCCGGCGGCCCAGGCCGCCACCTTCGCGATGCCGTCGGCCGCGAGCGCGGCCTTGAGCGTCGGGTACTGCGAGGTCGCGTCGACCACGCCGCCATCGACCACCACGCCCCATGCGGGACGGCCGTTCAGGGTGAAGCTCGCCAGTTTCATCGTCCGTGTTCTCCGTTCAATCGAGCTTGACGCCCGCCTGCCTGACCACCGCGCTCCAGCGCGCCTGGTCGGCCTTGATGAAAGCCTTGAACTCGGCGGGCGTGCTGCCCACCGGGTCCCCGCCGAAGCTGCGCCATTGCTCGACGAAGTCGGGCGCCTTGGCACCCGCGGCCACCGCGGCCGCGAGTTTCTCCTGGATCGCCGCCGGTGTCCCCGCAGGCGCGAACAATCCGATCCACGCGATCGGCTGGTAGTCGGGCAGGCCGAGTTCGGCGAAGGTCGGCACGTCGGGCAGCGACGGATGCCGGCCGGTGCCGGTGACTGCGAGCACCTTGAGCTTGCCGCCCTTGATGTTACCGATGGCCGCGGGCATGCCGTCGAACATCAGCTGCATCGTGCCCGCGAGCAGGTCGGCGTACGGGCTCGAGGTGTTGTACGGCACGAAGCGCATCTTCGCGCCGGTGGCGGCGGTGAACCATTCGCCGGCCAGGTGCGAGTAGGTCCCGATGCCCTGAGTGGCCGCGTTGAACGCATCCGGGTTCGCCTTCGCGGCGGCCACCAGCTCGCGCATGTCGGCGGCCTTCACCGACGGATGCGCGAGCAGGCCGCTGCGCAGCGTGCCCACCAGGCTCACCGGCTCGAAGTCGCGCTCGGCGTTGTAGGGCAGCTTCGAGAAGACGTAGGGCTGGATCGAGATCGTGCTGGTGAAGCCCATGTACAGCGTGTAGCCGTCGGGCGCGGCCTTGGCTGCTGCATCGGTGCCGATCTGGCCGGCGGCGCCGGGCCGGTTCTCCACGACGATCGACTGGCCGAGCAGCGGCTGCATCTTCGCGACGATCTGGCGCGCGTTGGTGTCGGGCCCGGTGCCGGCGGGGAAGGGCACGATGATCCGCACCGGCTTGTTCGGATACTCCTGCGCGTGCGCGCCGGACGTCCAGGCCGCCACCGCGGGCAGCGCGAGCAGTCCGGCGGCGAGCCGGCGTCGGATCGGGGTCATCGTCTCGTCTCCTCCTGGGCCGTCGCGCGGGGCGAGGGCGGGTTCGAATCGAAGCGTCGCGCGCCCGGTGCGGGCGGCGCGACGACGGAGGAAGTCTGGTCGGAGGGCAATGAATTGTCAAGATACGAGAATTCATGCGAGGATCGAGCCGAAGCGGCCGGGCTTCATTGGCTCGCCGATCGAAATACGACACCAGGAGACCCCCGATGACCGAGGCCCCGCCCGACCTGCGCTTCAGCCACTTCGGCTTCTACGTCCGCGACATGGCCGCGATGCAGGCCTTCTACTCGGGCGTGCTGGGCCTGACGGTCACCGACCGCGGGCAGCTCGGCCCGGTCGAGCTGGTGTTCCTGAGCCGCGACCCGGAAGAGCACCACCAGATCGTGCTGGCGAGCGGCCGGCCCGAGGGCGCGCACTTCAATCCGATCAACCAGATCTCGTTCCGGGTCCCCGACGTCGCGGCGCTGCGTGCGCTGTCGCGCCGGCTGCGCGCGGCCGAGGCCGCCGACCTGATCGCGGTCACGCACGGCAACGCCATCTCCATCTACTTCCGCGACCCCGAGGGCAACCGCCTCGAGGTGTTCTTCGACACGCCCTGGTACTGCCAGCAGCCGCTGCGCGAGCCGGTCGACCTCGAGCAGCCGGACGACGCGCTGATGGCCCAGTCCGAGGCGATGGCGCGCGCGCGGCCCGGCTTCAAGCCGCGCGCGCAGTGGGTCGCCGAGATGCGCGAGCGGATGCGCCGGGGCTGAGATGGACTGCGACGTCGCGATCCTCGGCTGCGGCCCGGTCGGCGCCACGCTGGCCAACCAGCTCGGTGCGGCCGGCCTCGACGTGGTGGTGATCGAGCGCGACGCGCAGGTCTATCCGAAGCCGCGTGCGATCCACTTCGACGGCGAGACGATGCGGATCTTCCAGTCGCTCGGGCTGCGCGCCGAGGTCGAGGCGATCTCGCGGCCGGGCACGAAAGGCATGCAGTTCGTCAACGCCGAGGACCGGGTGCTGATGGTGCGCGCGGGCACGGCGGCCGAAGGGCCGCAGGGCGGGCCGAACAACCACTACTTCCACCAGCCCGAGCTGGAGGTGGTGCTGCGTGCGGGGCTGGCGCGCTATCCGAACGTGCGGCTGCTGGCCGGGCGCGAAGCGACGGCGGTGGAGGCGGACGGGGCGGGCGTGCGGATTTCGCTCGACGACGGCGGACACGACGGGATCGTCACGGACGTTACGAACGGCTCGAACGGCAGAATCGGCGCGAGCGTCGAGTCCGACGCCGCCGCGCCGACCGAGATCCGTGCCCGCTGGCTCGTCGGCTGCGACGGCGGCCGCTCGATGGTCCGCCGCGCGATCGGCTCGACCAACGAGGACCTCGGCCTGCACCAGCCGTGGCTGGTGTTCGACGCGATCCTCGAGCGCGAGCTCGACCTGCC
>JAIYAG010000552.1 GCA_027489195.1 Burkholderiales bacterium
CGCCGACTGGTTCGTCTGCCGGCTGGGGGCCGACCTGTCGCCCGACCGCTGCATCACCGGTCGGGCCGGACGGCGCCATTCGGCCGCCACGCTTCGGGCGGACGCTGCCGGCGAGCGCGTGTACGTCGCGGGGCACGCGGACGGCGCCCCCGCGCTGGTGCTGGGTCCCGACCTCGCTGTCCGGGTCGATCCCGGTGTCACCGTCGAAGGCTTCGCCATCACGCGCGACACCTGGCACGTGTCCTGGTCGGAGACGCCGATCGCGGCACCCGCCCCCGCGAGCGTCAGGGCGCTCGCGATCGTCGCCTCGCCCGCGTCGTTCGCGCCCGATGCGCTCGACCTGCGCGCGCTGGGCGCGCTCAGCCCCACTCCGCCGACAGCAGGGCCTTGAGCTCGGCCAGCCGCTCGCGCCCGATGCGTGCGGCGATCCGCTCCTCGACCCGGTCGATGATCTGCGCGCCGGCGCGGTTCACCTGCCGGCCGCGCTCGGTGTAGACCACCAGCTTGGCGTTGCGCCGCTCCGGGTCGTCGCGGATCTCGAGGATCCCCCGGCGCACCAGCTCGGCGACGGTCTTGTGCACGGCCTGCCTCGAGATCGCCAGCCGCCGCGCGAGCTCCGACATGCTGGTCGGCTTGCCGCCCATGTGCGCCAGCAGGCGGCTCTGGGCCGGCGTGATGTACGCGTACTCGCTGCGCCGCACGCCGCTCATGATCTCGCGGGCGAACCAGTCCGAGCGCGCGAGCAGCAATTGCTTGAGGTTGACGGCCATGGGTGCGGGTTCTCGTCAACCCGTGTTGACAAGTCGATTGTCCCCGGCCTATCCTCGCCTTGTCAACCTGGTTGACACGAATGCGCGCGCCCGGCGCCCCGGTGCCTATAATCGCCCGCATCCGAAGCAGCCCCGAATCAACCCCCCCGAGACCCCCATGAAGATTCTCGTTCCGGTCAAGCGCGTGGTCGACTACAACGTCAAGGTGCGCGTCAAGAGCGACGGCAGCGGCGTGGACATCGCCAACGTCAAGATGTCGATGAACCCGTTCGACGAGATCGCCGTCGAGGAAGCCGTGCGCCTGCGCGAGAAGGGCGTGGCCACCGAAGTGATCGCGGTGAGCTGCGGCATCGCCGCCTGCCAGGAGACGCTGCGCACCGCGATGGCGATCGGCGCGGACCGCGCGATCCTCGTCGAGGTCGGCGCCGAGGTCGAGCTGCAGCCGCTGGCGGTGGCCAAGCTGCTGGCCGCGCTGGTCGCCAAGGAGCAGCCCGGCCTGGTGATCCTGGGCAAGCAGGCCATCGACGACGACGCGAACCAGACCGGTCAGATGCTGGCCGCGCTCACCGGGCGCCCGCAGGCGACCTTCGCCTCGAAGGTCGAGATCGCCGGCGACCGGGCGCAGGTCACCCGCGAGGTCGACGGCGGCCTGGAGACGGTGTCGATCGCGATGCCGGCGATCGTGACCACCGACCTGCGCCTGAACGAGCCGCGCTACGTGGCGCTGCCGAACATCATGAAGGCCAAGAAGAAGCCGCTGGAGAACGTCAAACCCGCCGACCTCGGCGTGGACGTGGCGCCGCGGCTCAAGACGCTCAAGGTCGTCGAGCCCGCCTCGCGCAAGGCCGGCATCAAGGTGCCCGACGTCGCGGCGCTGGTGGACAAACTCAAGAACGAAGCGAAGGTGATCTGACATGGCCGCACTCGTCATTGCCGAACACGACAACCACGTCATCAAGGGCGGCACGCTGAACGCCGTCACCGCGGCCGCGAAATGCGGCGGCGAGGTCACCGTGCTGGTGGCAGGCTCGGGCTGCGGCGACGCCGCCAAGGCCGCGGCCGCCATCGCCGGTGTCTCGAAGGTGCTGGTCGCCGATGCGCCGCACCTGGCCGAGCAGCTCGCCGAGGCGCTCGCCGAGCAGGTGCTCGCGGTCGCGGGCGGCTACACCCACGTGCTGGCGCCGGCCACGGCCTTCGGCAAGAACGTGCTGCCGCGCGTCGCCGCACGGCTCGACGTCGCGCAGATCTCCGACATCGTGTCGGTCGAGTCGCCGGACACCTTCCAGCGCCCGATCTACGCGGGCAACGCGATCGCCACCGTGCAGTCGGCCGATCCGGTCAAGGTGCTGACGGTGCGCACGACCGCGTTCGACGCGGCCGCTGCCACGGGCGGCACGGCGGCGATCGAGTCGGTCGCGGCGGCGGCGGACCCGGGCACGGCGAGCTTCGTCGGGCGCGAGGTCGCCAAGAGCGAGCGTCCGGAACTCGCCGGTGCCAAGGTCGTGGTGTCGGGTGGTCGCGGCATGGGCAGCGCCGAGAACTTCAAGATCCTCGAGCCGCTCGCCGACAAGCTCGGTGCGGCGATGGGCGCCTCGCGCGCGGCGGTCGACGCAGGCTACGCGCCGAACGACTGGCAGGTCGGTCAGACCGGCAAGATCGTCGCCCCGCAGCTCTACGTCGCGATCGGCATCTCGGGTGCGATCCAGCACCTGGCCGGCATGAAGGACTCCAAGGTGATCGTCGCGATCAACAAGGATGCCGAGGCGCCGATCTTCGGCGTGGCCGACTACGGTCTCGTGGGCGACCTGTTCACGGCCGTGCCCGAGCTGGCCGGCAAGCTCTGATCCCCCGACACGGCGAAGGACGACGACGATGAGCTACCAGGCCCCGGTCAAGGACATGCTGTTCACGATCCGCGAAGTGGCGGGCCTGGACTGCGTGCGGCAGCTGCCCGGCTTCGAGGACGCCACCGACGACACCGTCGAGGCGGTCCTGAACGAGGCCGCGAAGTTCAACGGCGAGGTGCTGGCGCCGCTGAACTGGGCCGGGGACCTCAAGCCCTCGTCGGTGTCCGACGGCGTGGTCACCACCACGCCGGGCTTTCGGGCGGCGTTCCGTGCGTTCGCCGAGGGCGGCTGGCAGGGCGTGCAGCATCCGGCGGCCTTCGGCGGCCAGCAGCTGCCCAAGCTCGTGGCCACCGCCTGCACCGAGATGACCAACAGCGCGAACCTGTCGTTCGCGCTGTGCCCGCTGCTGTCGGACGGCGCCATCGAGGCGCTGCTCACCGCCGGCAGCGACGCGCAGCAGAAGCTGTACATCCCGAGGCTGGTCAGCGGCGAGTGGACCGGCACGATGAACCTCACCGAGCCGCAGGCCGGCTCGGACCTGTCGCAGGTGCGCTCGCGCGCCGAGCCGCAGCCGGACGGCAGCTACCGGATCTTCGGCCAGAAGATCTACATCACCTACGGCGAGCACGACATGGCGGACAACATCGTCCACCTGGTGCTCGCGCGCACGCCGGGCGCGCCCGAGGGCGTCAAGGGCATCTCGCTGTTCGTCGTCCCGAAGGTGATGGTCGACGCCGAAGGCCGGCTGGGCGCGCGCAACGACGTGTTCTGCGCCTCC
>JAIYAG010000600.1 GCA_027489195.1 Burkholderiales bacterium
CGACGACCTGCGCCAGCGGGTCAAGGAGGGCAAGGTCGCGTTCGACTTCAACCTCGAGCTGGCGCAGGCCGGGGACGTGATCGACAACGCCACCGTGCCGTTGCCCGCGGGCCGCAAGAAGGTGAAGCTCGGGGTGCTCAAGGTCACGTCGGTCGCCGAGGACGGCGGCGGCGACTGCCTGGGCATCACCTTCAACCCGCTGGTGCTGCCCAAGGGCATCGAGCCTTCGGCCGATCCGATGCTCGCGGCCCGTGCCGCCCCGTATGCGGTCGGTCTGGTGCGCCGCCTGACGGAGGGCCCCAAGCAGCAGTAGCGCGCTGCCGGGCGGGGCGAGCGCCGGCGGGGCGCTCGCCGGCACGCCTGTGCGGTCCGCGACGGACGCCGCACAGGCCGCCGATGCGACCGCCCGACGAGACGGGGCGGTTTCGTGCCGCTGTTCGCAGGACCCGTCGACGAGACTTTCTCGACACTATGTGCTCACGCCATCGGTTCGGACCATGCTCGCTCCCGCCATGCCCGCCGACGAGGCGGACCGTCTGCGCTCGCTGCGCGCCCTCGACCTCCTCGACACCCCGCCCGAAGAGCGCTTCGACCGTCTGACGCGACTGTCCAGGCGGATGTTCGGCGTGCCGATCGCGCTGGTGAGCCTGGTCGACGCCAACCGTCAGTGGTTCAAGTCGTGCGACGGCCTGACCGTTCGCGAGACGCCTCGCGACGTCTCGTTCTGCGGGCACGCGATCAACGGCGACGACATCCTGCTGATCCCGGATGCCCGGCTCGACGTGCGCTTCCACGACAACCCGCTGGTGACCGGCGCGCCGCACATCCGGTTCTACGCGGGCTGCCCGCTCTCCGCCCCGGACGGCAGCAAGGTGGGCACCCTGTGCCTGATCGACTCGAAGGCGCGGGTCCTCGACACCGAAGACCTGGGGCTGTTCAGGGACCTCGGGCGCATGGCGGAACAGGAGATCGCCGCGGTCCAGCTCGCGACGATGGACGAGCTCACCCGCCTGTCCAACCGGCGCGGGTTCGCGGTGCTCGCCCAGCACACGCTCGAGCTGTGCGTGCGCATGCGCCGGCCGGCCTCGATGCTGTTCTTCGACCTCGACGGCTTCAAGTCCATCAACGATCGGTTCGGACATGCCGAGGGCGACCGGGCGCTGATCGCCTTCGCCACGGTGCTGCAGATGAACTTCCGCAACTCCGACGTGCTCGGCCGGATGGGTGGAGACGAGTTCGCCGTGCTGATGACCGATTGCCCGGAGTCCGAACTGCACGCGATCGGGCAGCGGCTGCGGCAGGCGATGGCTGCGTACGACGCGGCGCAGGACCGCGGCTATCGGATCCGCTTCAGCATGGGCCTCGTGAGCGCCGACCTCACGCGGCCCTGCTCGGTCGAGGCGCTCCTCGCGAGCTCGGACCGGATGATGTACGAGCGCAAGCGGGCGAAGGCAGGCTGACCCGGTCGGATCCGCAGGCGAAAAAAAACGGCGTCCGGGTGGACGCCGTTAGCCCAAGGGCGGGGAGATGCCGCCCTAGCGGACCGCCACGTCGACGCGGCGGGAGCGGGGATCTTCGCCGGAGACATTCGCCTCCGTCTGCATGGGTTTCTCGAGGACCAGCCGGTCCTCGGGAATGCCGGCGGCCTTGAGCGCGTCGCGGACCGCGAAGGCACGCTGCTTGGCCAGTTCCTGGTTCTGCGCGAGGCTGCCGGCCGCCGAGTGATAGCCGGAGATGGCGACCTTCGCATCGGCGCTCGTCTTCATCGACGAGGCGAGGCCGACCAGCACCTTGGAGCCCTCGTCGGTCAGCGCCGAGGAGCCGACCGCGAAGAACACGGTCGCGGGGGTGAGGCCGCTCGTCGCCGCCGGGGCCGCGGCTGCAGGGGCCGCGGGCGCTGCGGTCTTCGGCACGGCAGCGCCGCCGCCGCCGAGCTCCGGGTGGTCCTTGGCCATCTTCGCGCCGAACAGCGGCTTGTAGGCCCCCTGGTGGCAGGTCGCGCAGTTGAGCTTCGGCACGTCGCCCGTCGGGCCCAGGCGGTTCGCGGGGAACGTGCCGGTCAGCGGGGTCATGTACTCGTTGTTCAGCTGGCGGGCCATCCGGATGCCGTACCACGCGGTCGCGCGCTGCGGCGGGCTCTGCTCCCAGTCCTGCCACGCGCGGCTGTTGTGGCAGTAGGTGCAGTTCACGCCGAGCGAGTCGGACATGTGGACCATCAGGCTGTACGTGAACTCGGTCTGCTTGGTCGAGGCCCGGTTGCCGGTGGGCAGCGCGGTGTCGCCCTGCACCCGGATCTGCTTGTCGCCGGCCAGGTAGGGACCGAACGGGTCGTACGGCAGCGACGCGAGCTTCACCGACTGGGCCGGCGAGTTCTGCAGCGCGCGGTCGCCGAGCAGGCCGCTCACGTCGTGCTTGAGCGGTGCCGGATCGAACCACACGTTGGCCGGCACGGGCTGGCCGCGGTGGCAGGTGTAGCAGGTGACCCCGGTGTCGGCGACGTGCTGCTTCCAGTTGACGTTGATGTTCTGCGTCATCTGGACCATGCGGCGCGCGACGACCTTCGTGTACTTCGAGTCGTCCGCGAAGTTCGCCGGGTTGTGGCAGTAGACGCAGCCGGCCTCGGGGCCTTCCTTCGGCGCCACCCAGTTCGACATCGCGACCATCGAGCGGGCGAACTGCCCGACGCTCAGGTCGCCCAGCACCTTGACGTTCTGGTAGACGGCGCTGGCCTTCGGGCCGTCGGCCGAAGCCGGCTCGAGCGCCTCGGGCGGCTGGTTCGCGGCGATCACCTCGGCCATCAGCCGCGGGTTGTAGTTCTGCTCCATCGCGACGCCGCGATAGCCGACCTGGACGTTGTCGATCGGGGGCCGCTCGCAGCCGGCGAGCAGGGTGCCGACGGCCGCGACCGCCAGCACGATAGAGGCGAGGCGGGCGCGACTCATGGCTTGACTCCCATCAGCGTGGACGGATCGATGACCGGGGGATAGACGGCCGGGTAGGCCGGCGCGACGCCGTGCTTCACCGCCCACAGGAACCAGTTGTCCACGACGGTGCCGGTCAGCAGGATGCCGATGCCGCCGGTGAGCGGGCACAGCACCGCGAACCACCACGCCCAGCGGTGGATCGATTCCATCGTGGCGTTGAAGCCCATCGTCCAGCGCCAGAAGAGCGCCGCGCGTTCCGAGGCCGTGCCGCGGTCGACGATCTGCTCGATCTCGCGCTCGCCGCCGTACGGCGTCACTGCGAGGATCGTCGCGCCGTGCATCGCGAACAGCAGCGTCGAGCCGTACAGGAAGACGATCGACAGCATGTGGAACGGGTTGTAGAACAGGTTGCCGTAGCGGATCGAGAAGGCTGCGGTCCAGTCCAGGTGCGGGAAGATGCCGAAGGGCACCGCCTCGCCCCAGCTGCCCATCAGGATCGGGCGGAAGAAGCCCAGCACCAGGTACAGCCAGATCGCCGCGGCGAAGGCCCAGGCGACGTGGGTGCCCATGCCGAGCTGGCGGGCGCGCCGGTACATCCGGGCCCACCACATCAGCATCGACGCGGTGAGGAAGAAGCCGGTGATCAGCCACCAGCCGCCCTGGTTCAGCGGCGGGATCTTCAGGCCGTTGCCCGGGGCGGGCGGCTCGAGGGCGAGCCAGGGCAGCTGCTTGATCAGCTCGAGCGGGCTGTAGTTGACCGAGGCGAGCATGTTCCAGCCGATGATCTGGAAGGCGACGACGCCGCAGATCAGCGACAGGACACCGAGCGTGCCGAGGTAGATCGGGCCGATCTGCGCGTTGCCGATCAGGCCGAGCCACCACGAGGCCACCGGGCCGTACTGACGGTCGCGGGTCTCGCGCTCGGTGGGCAGCGGCGGACCGTCGTGCAGCGGGCCGGTGACCTGAACCTGCGTGAAGAGGTTCTGGTACGGCGGGGAAAAGGGCTGGTATTGCGCCATGTCTTAGTCTCCGTCTCCGCTCATTTCCAGATCGGCAGGGTGAGCCACCAGCCCCACCATTCGGGCCAGCCGCGGGTCCAGAAGGGGCCGCTGATCACGATGCAGACCGCGCTCCAGAAGCCGGCCGACAGCGCCAGGAACAGGCCCAGCCGGTGGATGCCCAGCGTTCCGATGGAGTAGCCGATCGTGTCGCGGAAGAACGTGTCCTCGTGCTCCGGCGTCTTCACCGTCTCGCCCTTTTTCGGGTTGACCGAGGACAGGATGAG
>JAIYAG010000161.1 GCA_027489195.1 Burkholderiales bacterium
GGTGGCGAGCTGCAGCCAGCCGCCCTCGGTGCTGTAGACCGGCACGCGCGGCTGCGCGCCGCCGGCCAGCTTCCACAGCGGCAGGCCGAGCCGCCGGCCGCGCAGGTCCCAGAGCGCGGTGTCGATCGCGGCGAGCGCGAGCGCGGTGATGGCACCGACCGCGGTCGCATGGGTGTGGAAGAACAGGTCCTTCCAGATCGCCTCGATGTCGTCGGCATCGCGCCCGAGCAGCCGCGGCGCGAGGTGGTCGGCCAGCAGCGCGACCACCGACGAGCCGCCGGTGCCGATGGTGTAGCTGTAGCCGGTGCCCTGCGCGCCGTCGTCGGTCGTGAGCCGCACGATCGGCGTCTCCTGCGTGACGAAGGACTGGATCGCGTCGGAGCGCGGCACCTTCGGGGGCAGGTCGACCTGCAGGATCTCGACGTCGACGATGCGCGGCATGGCGGGGCTCCGGTCGGGTGGGCGGACACCGCCGAGTCTAGGGCATGTGCGACCTGCGTCGCCCGGGGCGCCCGTGCGTGCCCGACCTGCGCCCCGCCGCCGTCACTGGCCGGGGGTGCCCGGCGTGAACATCGGGTTCCCGCTCTTCGTCTGCGAGGTGGGCACCTCCTCCTGGACCACGTCCCAGTGCTCGACGAACCGGCCGTCCTTGATGCGGAAGATGTCCACGATGATCATCGGCTTCGGTCCCCAGCCGGAGTACCGGCCGTGGATCATCACGATGTCGCCGCGCGAGGTGATCATGCCGGGTTCGAACCTGAAGTTCGGGCCGAGGTTCTTCACCAGCCCGATCAGGCCTTCGTGGCCGTTGGGGACGGTCGGGTTGTGCTGGATGTACGGCGTGCCCCAGTAGCGGCCGATCGCCGAGACGTCGCGCTTGTTGAACACCTCGTCCATGGCCTTCAGGACGAGCGCCTCGTTGGCGGAGAGGGGCTGGGCGGAAGCGGCCTGCGGCACGATCAGTGCGGCGGCCAGGAGCGGGGCGAGCAGGCGGAGTCTGAGCATTGCGGTCACCGATGGCGAGTAGTGGGCTGGAAGCGCGAAGCGCGGTGCGATTCTGTGCGTGGCCCGCTGACCGATAAACCGCGCACCGCGAGATGCTTCATCCCGGAAAACGCTCGAATCCGCGAGGCATAATCGACGCGCATGGACAAACATCTGGCGATCCGCGCGTTCCTCGCCATCGTGCGGGCGGGCAGCTTCGTGAAGGCCGCCGATCAGCTCGACATGTCGACCAGCACCTGCTCGCGTCTGCTCTCCGAGCTCGAAGCGCATCTCGGTGTGCGCCTGGTCCAGCGGACCACACGCAGCCTGAGCATCACGGAAGCCGGGCGTCAGCTCGCGCTGCGCTTCGAGGCGATCAACGACGACATCGATGCAGCGGAGCAGGAGGTCCGGTCCGGGACCTCGCGGATCGCGGGCACGCTGCGGATCGCGATGCCCCAGGTGTTCGGTCTGACCGTGATCGCGCCGATGCTCCACGCGTTCAGGCAGCGCCATCCCGATCTGCAGGTCGAAGTGACCGCCAGCGATCGTCGGATGGACCTGGTGGCCGAGGGGTTCGATCTGGCGCTGCGGATCACCGGACAGCTCGATGGTGGCTACGTGGCCAAGCCACTGGTGCCGATCCATGTGATGGTCTGCGGATCGCCTGACTATCTGCGGCGTCGCGGTACGCCGACGACGCCCGAGGCGCTGGCGTCGCACGATTGCCTGACCTATCTCGAGGCCACCGGTCCGGGTCACTGGTTCTTCGTCGGCCCGGACGGACCGATGCAGCAGCGGGTGAGCGGTCCCTTCCGCGCCAACAGCGGCGAACTGCTGCGCTCGAGCGCACTGGCCGGCGAGGGACTCGTCTACCAGCCGACATTCCTGGTGGGGGACGATCTGCGCGCCGGCACGCTGGTGCAGGTGCTCAAGGCGTTCGCGCCGCCGCCGCTGGGGCTCTACGCGGTCTACCCCGACCGCCGGCATCTGCCGGTCCGCACCCGCGCGTTCATCGACTACCTGACCCGCTGCTTCGATGCGGCGCCGCCCTGGGACCGCGGGCTCGAGGTCTGAGGTCCCGCAGCGTCCGCATCGAGCCTGCGCCACATCGTCGCCTTCGCCACGAAGGCCTCGCCGATCCGCACCGCCATCGGCTCCAGCCCGATCCGCACGAAGCCGCAGCGCGCGTACAGCCGCTCCGCGCTGCCGTTGCCGTCGGTGACCGTGAGCGCCATCGTGCGCGCGCCCGCGGCCCGCGCATCGGCGATCACCGCATCGACCAGCGCGCGGCCCGCGCCGCGCCCGCGTGCCGCGGCGACGACCGCCATGCCGAAGAGTTCGGTCCGATGCGAGACCTTCGCGCGATCGCCGCGCGACCAGCCGGCCGCCCCGAGCAGCGTGTCGCCGTCGAACGCGCCGAACACCCGCTGCGCGACCGCGTCGCCCGGCGCGAGCCGCCAGGCCCACCAGTCGGTCGGCTGCGCGGCGCGTTCCTCGGCCGACGAGGTGAACGCGTCCGGGTGGTCGCGGTAGGCGTCGAGCATCAGCGCCCGGTAGGCGGGCGCGTCGTCGGGGACGAGGCGGCGGACGTGCATGGGGCGAGCATAGCGCCGCCGGGCCGACCGACCGTCCGTCCGCGGGCGTGCGCCTGCGATCGGTGAAGGGCAGGCGGATCGACCGCTTCGGACACGGGGCGTCGCTGCAAGCGGTCGGCCCGCGTCGCGCGCCGGCACGGCTCGGCCGGCGACTGCGGCGCGGCGTGACACCCGTCACACGCCGGGTGCCGGTCGATTCCTAGCATGGCCTCGGACCCGTGGAGAACCGACCCCGGCACGCGCCGGCGACCTCCGCGGAATCCGCCCCGTCGCGCGGCCGGCCGCGCCCGACGCATCGCCGACCGACGCTTCACGACGCCCGCCCATGCCCACACCCATGATCGCTTCCGCACGCCTCGCCCTGGCCGCCACGCTGCTGCCGCTCGCGCTGCTCGCCGCCTGCGGTTCGGAGGGCGGTGCCGGTGCCGCCGACCCCGAGGCCGCGGCCCGCCAGGACGCCGATCGCGTCGCCGCCCTCGCGCCTGCGGACGCGGGGCAGCCGCGCCGCAAGGCCGTCGACGCGGCGACCGCCGCACGGGCGACCTGGAGCGCGCCGGGCACGCTGCCGCTCGTCCCGGTGTCGATGGCCAATCTCCCCGATGGCCGGGTGATGCTGTGGTCGGCCGCTAACCGCTTCCAATTCACCAATGGGGGCGGCCGCACTCAAACCGCGTTCTTCGATCCCGCGACCGGGCGGTCGACCGAGCGGCTGGTCGCCGAGACCGGCCACGACATGTTCTGCCCCGGCACCGCCTACCTGGCCGACGGGCGCCTGCTGGTCAACGGCGGCCGCGATGCCGGCACCACCAGCCTCTACGACCCGGTCGCCGCGACCTGGACGCGCGGGGCGGCGATGAACATCCCGCGCGGCTACAACGCGAGCGCGACGCTGGCCGATGGCTCGGTGCTGACGCTCGGCGGCTCGTGGAGCGGGGGCAAGGGCAACAAGCACGGCGAGGTCTGGACCGAGACCGGCGGCTGGCGCGGGGTCGCCGGCGTGCCGGTCGATCCATTCCTGCAGTCGGGCTCGCTGTGGGGGTCCGATTCGCACATGTGGCTGATCCCGACGGGCAACGGTCGCGTGCTGCAGGCCGGCCCGCAGGCGGCGATGTCCTGGATCGACACCCAGGGCAGCGGTGCGGTGGTGCCGATCGGCCCGCGCGGCGACGACACCGACGCGGTCACCGGCATCACGGTGATGTACGACGCCGGCCGCATCCTGAAGGCGGGCGGCATGTCCGGCATCGGCGGGGACAAGACCGCGAGCCGCGCCGCCTACGTGATCGACGCCGACGGCGGTGCCGCGGTCCGCAAGGTCGGCGCGATGCAGTACGCGCGCACCTTCCACAACAGCGTCGTGCTGCCCAACGGGCAGGTGGTGATCGTCGGCGGGCAGACCCGCGGCGTCGCCTTCTCCAACGACTTCGCGGTGCTGCCGGCCGAGCTCTTCGACCCCATCACCGAGACCTTCACCGTGCTGCCGGCGATGACCCGACCGCGCAACTACCACAGCATCGCGCTGCTGCTGCCCGACGGTCGCGTGCTGTCGGCCGGCGGCGGGCTGTGCGGCGAGGGCTGTGCGGCCAACCAGGCGAACTACGAGATCCTGTCGCCGCCGTACCTGTTCGACGCGAACGGTGCCGAGGCGGCGCGCCCGCGGATCGCGTCGGCCCCGGCGACCGTCGGTCACGGCACCCGCGTGCGCGTGAGCGCCGATACGGGCGTGACGGCCTTCGCGCTGGTGCGGCTGTCGGCCACCACGCACACCATCAACAACGACCA
>JAIYAG010000411.1 GCA_027489195.1 Burkholderiales bacterium
AGGCGGCGCCCGCGGGCAGCGTGAACCGCGCGGTCCCCCAGGCCCCGGCCGCGACGAGCAGCAGCACCCCGAGCGGCACGACGCGGCGCACGGCGACGACGCGCGGCATCCGCAGCCCGAGCCGGCGGATCGGGAACCAGACCGCGGTGACGACGGCGAGCAGCAGCGCCACCTGCAGCTCGGTGCCGAACAGCGCGACCGCGAAGCGCGGGTCGGCATAGGGGTACGGCGAGCGCAGCAGGCCGATCACGAACAGCGCGGTGACCGCCGCGAACACCGCCGCCACCGGCAGGCGCCGGTCGAGCCGGCGCATTCGGCCGGCTTCGGCCATGTCGAGCGTCATCATCGTCGGTCGCCTCGGTGTGGGGATCGGTTCGGAGCGTGCCAGCGTGGCCGTCCGTGCCGGCATGGTGCACCACCGGGGCTATCATCGGCCACTTCCGCCCCCGCCCCGATGCCCGTCCGACGATGCGCGACCCCGCCTCCTTCATCGCCCCCGCCTACCTGAACGTCGGCGAGTCGCTCGTGCGCGAGCTCTCGAAGCTGATGTCGGTGCCCGGCATGGTGTCGCTCGCCGGCGGCTACCCCGGCCCCGAGCTGTTCGACCGCGAGGGCCTGCGCGCCGCGACCGACGAGGCCCTGCGCGAGATGCCGGTGGCGGCGCTGCAGTACGGACCCACCGACGGCCTGCCCGGCCTGCGCGAGCAGGTCGCACGGCTGCTCGCCGCGCGCGGCACGCGCTGCTCGCCCGACGACGTGCTGATGACCGGCGGCTCGCAGCAGGGCTTCGACCTGCTGGTGCGCACGCTGCTCGCGCCCGGCGACGCGGCGATCGTCGAGCGCCCGACCTACACCGGCCCGCTGCGCGTGCTGAAGGTCGCCGGCGTGCGCACGCTGACCGTCGGGGTCGACGCCCACGGCCTGGACGTCGACGAGCTCGAGGCGCTGCTGCGCGACCCGGCGACGCCGCGCCCGAAGCTGCTGTACGTCGTCCCCACCTTCGCCAACCCGAGCGGCGCGACCATGCCGCGCGCGCGCCGCCTGAAGCTGCTGGCGCTCGCCGTCGAGCATGGCTTCGTGATCGTCGAGGACGATCCGTACGGCCAGCTGCGCTTCGACGGCGAGCACGAGCCGCACGTCGCCGGCCTGGTCGACGAGGTGCCGGGCTCGAAGCCCTGGGTGGTGCACCTGGGCAGCTTCTCGAAGGTCATCGCCCCCGGGCTGCGCCTGGGCTACACCGTGGCGCCGCCCGACATCCGCCGGCCGCTGGTGCTCGCCAAGCAGCTCGACGACATCTCCAGCCCCGGCTTCACGCAGGCGACCGTGCAGCGCTACCTCGCCGCCGGCCGCCTCGACGCCCACCTGCCGACCATCCTCGGCGCCTACCGCGAGCGCGCCGGCGCGATGCGCGACGCGATCGCGACGCACCTGGCCGACCGGGTCGACTTCAACATCCCGCAGGGCGGCATGTTCATGTGGGGCCGGCTGCGCGACGGCACGAGCACACGCGACCTGCTGCCGCATGCAATCGAGGAGAAGGTGACCTTCGTGCCCGGCGACATCTACTTTGCCGACCGCGCCGACGCCGCGACGATGCGGCTGTCGTTCTCGACGCCCTCGCCCGAGCAGATCCGCGAGGGCGTGGCGCGCCTGGGTCGCGCGATCGCGCGGCTGCACGCGTGAGCGGGTCCGTGCGCCGGTCCCCGGGCAAGGCCCCGGGCGGCCATCCGTCGATGTCGGCCCCGCGCCGCATCTCCGGGCCCGCCGGGCGCGCCCCGCGTCCCGGTCCCCGCGGCGAACCGGCCGCGCAACCGCCGCTCGCCGAGCGCCACCGCAACCACTTCTTCGCGCTGCCGCCGCCGCCGGCGGTGCGCAAGGGCCTGGCGCTGCTCGCGGCCGAGCTGCCCGACGCGGTGGGCGGTCGTGCCGAGCCCGCGCACCGGCTGCACCTGACGCTGCTGTTCCTGGGCCCGCTGCCCCCCGGGCACGAGGCGGCGCTGATCGCGGCCGGTGCCGCGGCCGCCGCGGCCTGCGCCCCGTGCGAGGTCGCGCTCGATCACCTCGGCCGCTTCCCGAGGAGCGACGTGGTCTGGGCCGGCCCCTCGTCGCCGCCCGATCCGGCACTGCCGGCGCTGCATGCGGCGCTGCGCCGCGGCTGCGCCGCGGTGCCGACCGTGCGCCGTCCCGAGAAGTTCGCGCCGCACGTGACCCTGCTGCGGGGCAGCGGCCCGGAGGACGAGGTGCCCGCCGAGCCGGTGGGCCCGTGGCACTGGCGCGCGGGCCGCTTCGTGCTGCTGCGCACCGATCCGACGCCGGACGGTCGCGTCTACACGGTGCTCGGCGAGTGGCCGCTCGCCGGCACGCCCGTCAGCTGAACGTCCCGCCGAACTTCGCGCGCAGCTCGTTCTTCTGCACCTTGCCGGTCCCGCCGACCGGCAGCGCGTCGAGGAACACCACGTCGTCGGGCACCCACCACTTGGCCACGCGCTGGGCGAGGAAGTCGAGGATCTCGGCCTTCTCGAGCGCCTGGCCGGGCTTCTTCACCACGAACAGCAGCGGGCGCTCGTCCCACTTGGGGTGCTTGACGCCGATCACCGCGGCCATGGCCACCGCGGGATGCGCGACCGCGGCGTTCTCCAGGTCGATCGAGCTGATCCACTCGCCGCCGGTCTTGATGACGTCCTTGGTGCGGTCGCGGATCTGCATCACGCCGTCGGCGGCGATGGTCGCGATGTCACCGGTGGGGAACCAGCCGTCGATCAGCGGCGAGCCCTCGGCCTTGAAGTAGCGCTCGAGGATCCACGGGCCGCGCACCATCAGCTCGCCCTGCGTCGTGCCGTCGCGCGGCACCGTCCTGCCCTCGGCGTCGACCACCTTGATCTCGGTGCCGTACACCGTCCGGCCCTGCCTGGCGACGATCGCATGCTGCTCGGCCGGCGGCAGCGAGGCCTCGGCGGCGGTCAGCGCGCCCATCGTGGCCACCGCCGTGGTCTCGGTCATGCCCCAGCCGTGGCGCACCTCGACCCCGTACTCGTCGGCGAACTTGGCGATCAGCGCCAGCGGCATCGCAGAGCCGCCGGTACCGGTGCGCACCATCGTCGAGAAGCGCAGCGTGTGCGCGTCGAGGTGGGCGATCAGCCCCTGCCAGATCGTCGGCACGCCCGCGCTCACGGTCACGCGCTCGGACTCGATCAGCTCGTAGAGCGAGGCGCCGTCGAGCTTCGGGCCGGGCAGCACCAGCTTCGCGCCGGCGATCGGCGCCGCGTACGGGATGCACCAGGCGTTGATGTGGAACATCGGCACGACCGGCAGGACCGTCTCGCGCGTCGACAGGCAGATGATCCCCGGGTTGCAGATCGTGATCGCGTTGAGCGCGATCGCGCGGTGCGAGTAGAGCGCACCCTTGGGGTTGCCGGTGGTGCCCGAGGTGTAGCAGAGCGCCGCGCCGGTGCGCTCGTCGAAGCTCGGCCACTCGAACGCGTCGTCGTGCGGCGCGATCAGGTCCTCGTAGGCGAGGACGTTGGCCACGCCCTCGATGGCCGGCGTGTGCGCGGCCTCGGCCAGGCAGACCCAGGCGCGCACCTTCGGGCAGGCCGCCGCGATGCCCTTGACCAGCGGCGCGAAGGTGGCGTCGAACAGCACCACCTCGTCCTCGGCGTGATTGATGATGTAGACGAGCTGCTGCGGGTGCAGGCGCGGATTGCAGGTGTGCATCACCATGCCGCTGCCCGAGACCGCGTAGTAGGCCTCGAGGTGGCGGTGGTTGTTCCAGGCGATCGAGCCCACCGTGGCGCCGGGTTCCAGGCCCATCGCGGCGAGCGCCTTCGCCAGTCGCCGGGCGCGTACTGCGCAGTCGGCGTAGGTGTAGCGGAACAGCGGCCCGTGGGTCTCGCGCGAGACCACTTCGACCGTCCCGAACTGCGCCGCCGCGTGTTCGATGATCCCCGAGAGCAGCAGGGGCGTGTCCATCATCAGACCGGGCTTGAGCATGGCGGGGCGTCCAGGGTGGGTGAGGACCCGGAGTCTAGCCGCAGTCGGAGTGCCGGCCTCGCGTGCCGCCGCCGTTCGTGGTTCCATTGGGTCATGAGCATCGTCCTGATCCGCCACGGCGAGACCGACCTGAACGCAGCCCGGGTGCTGCAGTGGCCCGACACCCCGCTCGGCGAGCGCGGTCGGGCGCAGGCCCGCGCGCTCGGCGTGCGCTTCGCCGCCGCCTCGCCCAGCCCGGTGCTGCTCGCCAGCAGCGACATGGCGCGCGCGCGCCAGACCGCCGCGGCCATCGCCGCGGCCACCGGGCTGCGGGTGCGCGAGTCGCCGCTGCTGCGCGAGCGCGACTTCGGCGAGCTGCGCGGCCTGCCCTACGACACCCTCGGCTTCGACCCGATCGAGGACGAGCGCGCCCCGCCCGGCGGCGAGTCGATGGCCACCTTCCGGGCCCGTGTGGCCGAGGCGCTCGACTGGCTGCGCGCGCTGCGCCGCGAGGCCGACGGCGACGTGCTCGCGGTCACCCACGGGCTGGTGATCCGGGTGGCGCTCGAGCACCACTGCACCTTCGACGACGGGCTCGTCGTGCCGGCCCGCCTGTCGAACACCTCGGTGTCGGTGCTCGGGCCCGAGGCGCCGCACCGCGTGTCGCTGGTCGACTGCAGCCGGCACCTCGAGGGCGCGGTGCGCGACGACGGCCGCGGCGTGGCGGGGGTCTGACGGTGCGCGGAGCGGCCCGCGGGGGCCGTGCACTGCGCATGTCCGCGTGGACCCTCGTCGCCGTGCTGGCGCTGGGCGCCGGCGCGATCCAGGCCAGCGGCCACGGCTACATCTGGAACGCGCTGTCGGCCACCTACCTGAAGGGCCACGCCACCGCGCACATCGACGATGCCGCCGACTTCGCGCAGCGCACGATCGCCACCGGCACGCCCGTCCCCTGGCCGCGCGACGCGCGCCACAACCGCGATCCGCTCGATCCCGACACCCTCGCGTACCTGGTGCGTCACCGCAGCGCCGCCTTCCTCGTCGCGCAGGACGGCGCGCTGCTGCACGAGACCTACTTCGCGCCCTACGACGCCGACAGCCGCACCAACTCGTTCTCGGTCGCCAAGACGATCACCACGATGCAGGTCGGCCTGGCCGTCGCGCAGGGCATGGTGTCGGGCTTCGACGCGCCCCTGGTCGAGCGGCTCCCCGAGTACGCGTCCGATCCGCGCGGCCGCCGCGCCACCGTCGCGCAGCTCTCGGCGATGAAGGCCGGCCACGACTGGACCGAGCAGTACTACCTCCCGCTCAACGTCACCACCGAGCTGTACTACGGCCGCGACGCGGCCGGCCTCGTGCTGCGGCAGGGCTTCGAGCGCGAGCCGGGCAGCGCCTTCGAGTACAGCAGCGGCTCGACCCAGCTGCTCGGCGTGTTCCTGCAGCGCGCGCTCGCCGCGCGCGAGCCGGGCCTCACGATCGCCGAGCACCTGTCGCGCAGCCTGTGGAAGCCGCTCGGCATGGCCCGCGACGCGATCTACACCCTCGACCGCGAAGGCGGCATCGAGCGCACCTTCTGCTGCGTGTTCGCCACCGCGCGCGACTTCGCGCGGCTCGGCCAGCTGCTGCTGCAGGACGGCGAATGGAACGGCCGTCCGCTGCTCGATCGCGCGCTCGTCGAGCGCATGCGCACCCCCGATCTCCAGCCGACCTACGGCCACTCGCTGTGGATGGACCTGAAGTACACCCACCCGTTCTGGTTCATGCAGGGACACCAGGGGCAGTACGTGATCGGCGTGCCGTCGAAGCGGCTGGTGATCGTGCGCACCGGCCGGTACCGGGACAAGGACACCAAGGGACCGGACGGGCGCACGCCCGCCGAGGTCTACCGGTTCGTCGACCAGGCGGTGGCGCTGTCGCAGCGCTGATCCGCCGGCGGGCGGGCCGCTGCGGCCCTCAGATCTGCCGCAGCCAGACCTCGCCGATGCCGTGATCGAGGCGCTTGCGCAGCACGACGTTGGCGCGCTCGCGGGACGGCAGGATGTTCTCGCGAAGGTTCACCAGGTTGATGTCGCGCCAGATGCCCAGGGCGACCACGCGCGCCGCGTCGGCGTCGAGGTCCTTGTAGTGGTGGAAGTACGACGTCGGGTTCTGGAAGACCGTGCGCTGCAGCTTCAAGAAGCGGCGCACGTACCACTCCTGGATGTCGTCGTCCTCGGCGTCGAGGTACAGCGAGAAGTCGAAGAAGTCCGACACGATGATCGACGGCGAGCGCCCGCCCTCGACCGTGCCGGTCTGCAGCACGTTCAGGCCCTCGAAGATCAGGATGTCCGGACTCGCGACCACCGCGCGCTCGCCGGGGACGATGTCGTAGCCCTGGTGGGAGTAGACCGGTGCCTCGACCTCGGCCTTGCCGGCCTTCACGTCGGCGAGGAACTCGATCATCCGGCGCCGGTCGTAGCTCTCGGGGAAGCCCTTGCGGCCCATCAGCCCGCGCTCGAGCAGCGTCGCGTTCGGATAGAGGAAGCCGTCGGTGGTCACCAGCGCCACCGACGGATGGTCCGGCCAGCGCGCGAGCACGGCCTGCAGCGTCCGCGCGAAGGTGCTCTTGCCGACCGCGACGCTGCCGGCGATGCCGATCACGTAGGGGCGGCGCCCGACCGTGCGCCCGAGGAACTCGTCCTTGACGCCCGACAGCGCGCGCGCCGACCGGAAGTGCAGGTTCAGCAGCCGCGACAGCGGCAGGTAGATCTGCACGACGTCGTCGATCGAGACCTGCTCGAGCACGCCGCGCAGCGAGGCCAGGTCGGTCTGGGACAGCGTGAGCGGCGTGCTCGCACGCAGCGCGGCCCACTCGTCGCGGCCGAACACCTCGTACGCGGAGAACTCCGTTCCGGTGTCCAGGTTCATGGCGCGCAAGCTTACCCCACCGGTGTCGCGGCGGCGCCTCGCGACGCGACGAGGGGTCGCGCTGGCGTACACTCGGGCGGTCGCCGCGCCTGCCTGCCGAGCCCGGCCGACCTCCTCGCCGCCGCGCGTCCCGTCGCGCCCGATCGCGCCCGCTGCGCACTCCGACATGAAGCTCCTCCTCAGCCTGCTGGTCGTCGCGAACGTGCTGCTGTTCGGCTGGTTCCGCGGCTGGATGGCGCCCTTCGGCGGTGACGGCCGCGATCCGGCCCGCTTCGAGCGCCAGGTCGAGCCGGAGCGGCTGAGGATCGTCCCGGGGCCGCGCGCCGGTCCGGGCCCGACGGGCGGTGATGCCCGCACCGGGGCCGCGGAGGCGGCTGCGCCCGCGGGCGCGCCAGGCGTCGCCTCGGCCCCCGCGGCGCCGCCCCTGCCCCCCCTGCCCCCGCCGCCGTCGCCGGCCGCGCTCGGCGTGGTGCTCAGGGCCGCCGGCTGCGCCGAGATCGGTCCGATGAGCGAGCAGGACGCGGTCCGCGTGCAGGTCATGCTCGATGCGGTCGTCCAGGACCTGGTCGTCACCACGCAGCGCGCCGAGGACATCACCTCGTGGTGGGTCTACGTGGCGCCGTCCTCGGGCGACATCGCCAAGCGCGTCGCCGACCTGCGCGACCGC